>DOPG01000460.1:20201-22859 GCA_003513555.1 Rhodopirellula sp.
GCACCATGCTCCTCAGCTTTGTGGTCATCATGACCGTGTTTACCTTCGTGATCGCCGTGACCTTCCTCGTGGCTGTCATGATGACCACCATGCCCATGGCTATGCGGCTGCTCCATATTCTCCAATTCATCGATCTGCTTCGCAGTCATGAGACGCCTATGCGGATTTGTGACCCTTGCGAGATACTCCGTCCGCGTCTTCAAATTCAACTGCCCCAGCATTCCGTAACTTCGGTCATCCTTGCGTTTTTTGGATACAGCAGACGACGGATCAGAGATATCGCCAAATTCAATCGCTCGCGTTGGACATGCTGACTGACAAGCAGTGACAACGTCACCATCGGCAACATCCCGCCCTTCTTTAATCGCATTGATTTTGGCACCCTCGACCCGCTGAATGCAGTAGGTGCACTTTTCCATGACACCACGCCCACGAACAGTTACCTCAGGATTCATGACGAGAGCCTGCAGCTTACGATTCGCTGACTCAATGTTGCTCGGGTAGGCATCGATGCCGTACCCAGTACCGATATCTTCGTTGTAATTGAAGTAGTTAAAACGCCTGACCTTGAATGGGCAGTTGTTGGCACAATAGCGAGTACCAATGCATCGGTTATAAGCCATCGCATTGATGCCCTCCTCGGTATGCACCGTGGCAGCCACAGGGCATACCTGCTCACAGGGAGCAGTTTCGCAATGCATGCAAGCAACGGGCTCCTGCACGATATCGGCGTTGGTCTCGTCACCTTGGAAGTACCGATCAAGACGCAACCAGTGCATCTCGCGGCTATTCATGACTTGCTCGCGTCCTACGATCGGAACGTTGTTTTCACTTTGACAGGCAACAACACAAGCACTGCAACCAATGCACTTCCCAAGATCAACCGACATCCCCCACTGAGGAACAGTGACCCCGTTCTCCTTGTCCTCCTGCTGCAACTGCGCTAACGGCTCAACCCACGGAGAACCGCTCGGAGAACCGTTGACTTCCGGCCCCACCTTTGGAACATGTGGCCCTTGGACCTCGGCAAACTTCGACACCCTCTTGTACAACTCTGCAGTACCTTCGCGTACGAGACTAAAACTTCGCTCCTCAGTTTCATCTCGACCCCGCTCATCAATTGCCCAGTGATCCTGCGTCGTAGCAAGCACGTAATCCGTATACCGCGGACGCCCCTCTACTCCATAAGCGATCATAACGCCCTCGTCGCGACGAATCGCTGACACATCGAAACCGACAACGTCAACCCCCTTGTCCGGGTCACCGCCGACCATCCCGACACGTTCACGACCGTAACCGAGAGTCACTGTAATGACGCCTGGGGCGCAACCTGGCATCTCGTATACCGGCAACTCGACTTTTTCATCGCCAATCCTGAGAGCAACCATTTGCCCGTGCCGCAGCACTCGGCCTCCGCCAGCCGAACTGTCGGTAGCATCAGGATCCAGACTTATCCCGCGAGCAGTCGCTGGACTCATCACAGCGGCATTATCCCAAGCCAGCTTCGTCAACGCCTGCGGCATTTCCTGAAGCCAGCCATTATTAGCAAACCGGCCGTCGTAAAGTCCATCAGCGGGATTGAAGATGACTTCGATCTGGTTCTTATCAACCGCGGCGGTAGCAACAGGAGCCCCACTTTCGGTTTCACCGGCTTTGCCAGTCAACTCGAGAGCCCCGCTCTCGCTCTTCAAACCTTCTTTGAAACCATCGTGCAACAGACCTCGCCACTCGCGGTCGCTCAGGTCACTGCCACCGGCCTGGTCAGCCGTACGACGCACGATCGCACCTCCGTCAGTCAGCTTCTCACCAAGCATCATCGCAATCAGCTCAATTGCCGACCGGCCTCCGAGCAGGGGAAGAATCTGCGGCTGACAGACACCGTAATACCCGTGATCCCCAACACAGTCTCCCCATGACTCAAGTTGGTGCGAGAGCGGAAGCGACCAATCGCAAACCGCCCCAGTCTCATCATCATATTCACCCAGATAAATCGAAGTTGTCCCTTCGGATTCACCCAGCTTGCCAAGAGCAGCAGACAAATCAACTCCACCAGGCGCTGTGTAGACCGGATTATCACCAAGGATCAACAAGTTCTTAATCTGGCCGTCGTTGATTTTCTCGACCAACCCGGCAAGAGACTCGCCTGTACTCAACCCATCGTCGACGCGCGGCGTAAATTTCTGCAGCTTTCCGAACGAGCCGAGCCTTTTGTTCATTTGGATACCAGCCTCGATGGCCTCAGCACCTAGATGATCCCCAACCACCACCACGGCCTTGCCACCGGCAACTGCAAGATCGTGAGAGAGCACGTCCAGAAATCGCTCGAGGCGATCCTCCGCAGATATTTCATCAAACGCCTTTTCGCCTGCGTCATCTGCATGAGCCTCACCGGCCGCTAGCTTCTTCTCCATTCGTCGCTCAAGTTCGGCGAGCAACTTGGGAATCTCGCTGGGACGCAATGCGAGACGCGAATCCGCCGCAGCCCCTGTGGAAGTGAAGCCACCCTCAACGACGTAAAGGCGATTCATGCCTGCCTTATTATCCGGCCCCGGATCGCGGCGTTTGCCGAACCCAACCGCATTGGACAACATGCTACGATCAGTACCGAGAATATCAGCCTGAAGAGCGACAATGACTTCAGCCTGCTCAAGATCGAGC
>DOPG01000474.1:0-9585 GCA_003513555.1 Rhodopirellula sp.
TTCCAGCGTTACCTATGGTTTGATCAGCCTTGCCACAGGAATACACGCTGATCATCTCGACAAAGTCGTACCGTGAAAGGTTGACGACGAATTCCTGAAGCATCTGCGCGAGCAGGAAAACGCATGGTCCGCGCTACCGCATGAGATCGCCCAGTGCTGGCGAACTCGCGATGCCATGCAAAACCAATCTGGAAACACGCCAAATACAATCAGCGGTGACGTTGCTGAGTTAGCAAGGCTCACGTCGCTGCCCTGCCTTTTCATTGGCTGTTTTCATTGGCTCGAAGGGCCCCTTCAAAATCCGATTGCCGAATGCCCCACCAAGATCCAGGAACTGCACGCATTGAATCAATGGAACAAGGTACTTTCGTCTCCGCCAACGCTTTCCAACCTCACACGCAGCCACGCAACCAAACAAAAGTGAAAAAGCGGTGAACTTGATGCACCAATCGTCGCTGGCTTCGGAAGATCATCCAACAAGAGAAGCCTTCCAATCCTTAGACGCTTTCTGGAGAACCGTCTTCAAGTGCCATCAGCTCTGGGCGACGGTGCAGGTGCTGATTTCGAACGGTTCGTGGTCACATGCTCCGCGATTTGACTTGCCTTTCACAGAGATGAGGGTTTGCACCGGGAACCAGAGTGAGAGCGACTTGTTCGCTGCAATTGTTGCCGAAGTTGCTACCGTCACCGCCAGGAACTCAAAATCGCTTAGACTTTAGATTGGTAGTCCACTTTTGTTTCTCGATTCGCTGGTGTTTGGATGATCTCCCGTCGTGATGCTCTGAAGAGCACTTTGTCTTTTGCAGGGGCAGCCTGCCTACTATCTCGTCACCCCAAGGCCCACGGGTTCACAAGTCCAAATGCCCGACCTCGCGTCGGCGCCGTGGGTTCGGGAAGTCGTTGGTACATCCGTGCTACCGGTATCAATGCCAACCATGGATCAGCTCCTCAGATGCGTGGTTTTGGCGACTACGTCGCGATTTGCGATGTTGATTCGCGACGCCGTGAATCGGCAGCCAGCATCGTAAAAGATTGGACTGGCACTGCTCCCAGCACGATGCTGGATTATCGCAAGGTGCTGGATGACGACTCGATTGACATCGTTCACATCTCAACTCCGGATCACTGGCATGCCAAAATCGCGATTGAAGCCATGCAGGCAGGAAAAGATGTTTACTGCGAAAAACCCATGACACTGACGATCGAAGAAGGCCGTCAGATGTGTGAGGTGTGCAAACGGACAGGCCGTATCGTTCAGGTTGGGACCCAACAACGCAGTGGCAATCAGTTTCTGCAAGCGATTGCGTTAATTCGCGCCGGTCGCCTGGGCGAAATCAAGAAAGCAACGTGCAGCATCGGCGGAGCCCCAACCAGCCCGCAACTTCCCGCAGTTTCAGCACCAACCGAACTCGACTGGAACCAATGGCTCGGCCCCGCTCCTCAAGCCGATTTTCACTACCTTGCGGGCAACTACGGTGAAACCAAAAGCTGGTCGCGCTGTCATTACGAATTTCGTTGGTGGTATGAATACTCAGGTGGAAAACTCACCGACTGGGGAGCTCATCACGTTGACATTGCAACTTGGGGACTCGGTAAAACTGCGACGGGTCCGATTGAAGTCAATCCAGTGATGGCCAAGCACCCTGTTGAGTTCAAGGACGGCATGCCCCTCGACGCCACAAAGTTCAATACTGCAACCGCATTCCTGATTCAGGCAAAATATGAAGATGGGCAGGAACTTGAGATTCGCCATGATCAGGGCAACGGCATTCTATTTGAAGGAACCAAGGGACGAATATTCGTTAATCGTGGACGGTTGACTGGCCAACCGGTTGAAGATCTGGCAACAAACCCGTTGCCCGGAAACGCTCTTCGGGAGGTTTACAAGGGACAGGAACCCACAAACCATTTCCGTAATTTCTTTGATTCCGTCGCGGCAAAACGCGAACCGATCTCTGATGTTTTCAGCCATCACCGAGCACTTTCAACCTGCCACTTGGCCGGAATTGCAGCGAGACTTGGGCGCCCAATCCAATGGGATCCGAAGAAAGAAAAGATTTTGAATGATCCTATCGCCCAGAGTTTTGTCGCTCGCGAAGCAAGAAAGGGTTTCGAAACTGCCAAAGGGTGATTTTGACCCTGTGCTACACCGTTAACCTATTAGTTCCATCGAAGATATTTCACTGACTTACGATTCCCCGTACCCTTGAGTTTGCTGTGCCTTTCAAATTGATTCGTAGTGGTGGCCGTCTGGAATGTCCCCAAAATGTGTACGGCATTCTGGTACTGATGCTAGGATGCGTCGGCCAGAATTCGCACGGACAGGAACTGGTGTTTCGTGACCTCTTCAATGGCAAAAATCTAACGGGCTGGATTGATGTCAACACGTCACCAGAAACATGGTCTGTCAAAGATGGATTGCTGATCTGCACAGGGCAACCTATCGGAGTGATGCGGACCGATCGCCAGTACGAAAACTTCATCATCGAAGTTGAGTGGCGTCACATGGAACCAGGCGGTAACTCGGGTATGTTCTTATGGTCGGACGCCAAACCTGACGGCAACCGTCTGCCAAAGGGCATGGAGGTACAGATGCTGGAACTGGACTGGGTCAATCAACACAAACGTCGAGATGGCACCCTTCCACCGATCGCTTATGTGCACGGAGAACTGTTTGGAGCAGGAGGCATGACTGCGACCCCAGACAACCCCAGAGGATCACGCAGCAAGTCACTTGAGAATCGCTGCAAGGGAGTGGGGCAGTGGAATCGTTATGTGTTTGTTGCAGTTGACGGGATGGTAAAACTGTCCGTGAACGGAAAATTCGTGAATGGTATTCGCGATGCATCCTACAAAAAGGGATACATCTGCCTTGAGTCCGAGGGAAAAGAAATCCACTTTCGCAAAATACGCATCATGGAACTGCCCAAAGGTCTTGCTGACGCCAGCAATACAGCTCCACTCATTACAACACCGACCCAAACGGTTGCCGAGGAGCAGAGCAAGTGAACACCAACGAATGTTTCCTCGTCACGGGCGGGCTTGGCTGCATAGGCGCCGAAACGACCAAATGGCTACTCAATAACACAAATGCCAAAGTTGTTGTTTGTGGTCGTGATGTCAGCTTGCAGCGGGTGGAACGTGTGTTCCATGACGTTGAAACGACCAACCTCAAGGTAGTGTCAATCGACATCACGAACCAACCACTGCTTTCTAATACGATTGAAGAAGAGGGAATCAGCCACGTCATTCATTTGGCCGCTCTACAAACCCCTGACTGCAACCAACATCGTGACTTGGGTATGCAAATCAATCTTGGGGGCACGCAAAAACTGATAGAGGCAATGAAGTGCCATCTTTCACAAATTAAGAGATTTGTGTTCGCCAGTTCGATTGCCGTGTATGGGCCACGAGCATTTTATCCAGACGGTCGCATTCCAACTGACGCCGCACCACATCCGGTGAATGTTTATGGTACGTGGAAGCTCGCGGGAGAAAACATCACACGTATCTTCAGCGAAGAAACAGGAATCGACTCAATTAGCCTTCGTCCAGGAGTCCTCTTTGGTCCCGGACGGGATGCGGGCTTAACATCCACTCCCACAACCGCATTGAAATCGGTGGCTCTCGGCATCCCCTATGAAATACCCTTCCAAAACAGTCAGGACTACCTTTACGCTCCTGACGTAGGCGCTGCCTTCGGGCAGGCAACAACGGAACCCTTCTCAGGTTACGCGGCGTTCACCTTACCGAGCCATACGGTCGAGACTTCCTGCTTCGTATCCGCAATCACCGAGGCAGCGGAGCAGCTTGGCATCGCATCGCAGTGCAACATCTCGGTTGGGAAACAAACCGTCCCATTTATATGTGATCTCACTTATGAAGCGTTTCACAAAGTTTTCCCGCAAGTTCCACACACGCAACTGAACATCGCGGTGCAATCATCACTACGCACCTTCCAGGAACAGGTGAAAAACGGCTGGCTCCGCACAGAGATGATTCATTAGTTTTCCCCTCTTTGCTTTACCTCTCACACAACAGGCGGCACATGCTTAATTCGAACATCAAGGATGCGTTACAAATCACCCTCAATGACCACCGGATGTCGCGAGGTGAGAAGCGTGCCATGGCGAAGGTCATCGAGCAGCATGTAAAAACTGATCACGAACTTTCTCACGCCAGAAGCGTTCTATTTGAACTTGCTCGGGACGAGCTCTCGGACCCACACGCGATCAAGATTCTCGACTGGGTTGAGGAGGCAAGCAAAATTCTTGCAGAAAGACCCGACCCAAATCAATCAAACAAGGCAGAAGCGTTTTTCAGCCCCGAGGATAACTGCACAAGCAAAATCATCCGTCTGTTCCAGGAAACACGAAGAAAGGCAGATGTATGCATCTTCACAATCACCGACGACCGGATCAAAGATGCAATCCTGGATGCGCACCAACGCGGCATTTTAGTACGAATCATCTCAGACAACGATAAGGCGAATGACTTGGGGTCCGACATCTATCAACTGGAGCGTGCAGGGGTCCCAGTGCGATGCGATCGGACGGATTACCACATGCATCACAAATACGCAATTTTCGATGGCAAGTCACTGCTGACTGGAAGCTACAACTGGACTCGCTCTGCCGCAAGAAACAATGAGGAAAATTTCATCGTGACCGCGGACAATTCGCTGGTGCAGCGTTTCGAAAAATCATTTGAAGACCTCTGGAAACAACTGAAATAGGTCTCATCTCGCATCTCACCTTTCAAGATGCAATCAGAACATGCCCCGCTCGAATAAGCCAACCTGCGAGGCCGCCCCCCCAACTCGGCATCAATTTCCGGCAGAGAATTGTCAAAACCATGGCGGCAATTGGAGATTCATCCCCAAACGAGGTGTACCGACTAGATTTGGTGGCTAGAATTCTAGCGTGGCAATCATCGAATGAATGCGAATTTGAATGTTGAGTGATGGTCGGATTGGCGACAATTCCACCAAGCCGATCATACACGAACATCATCGTTGTCTTTGTAGAACGGATTGTCTCATCACACACTGAATCCCCGCGACGAGTTCCGCCATGAAGTCCACTGCATGTTTGCTGGCGTTTTTGCTTTTTCCTTTGGGCCTCGTATCGGCTCAGACAAAGCAGACATCTGTTGAAAAAGCGTTGGAGATCTCCTCCAGCACAGGGCGTCCGATCTTTGTCATGGCAGGCCAGGAAACCTGACCGCCTTGTGTCGCGCTGCTTGATCGTCTCCAAAACGACCGATCATTGTCAGCCTTTGCGGGACAGTTTGTTCCGCTCAAGATCACGACCAACAATAACCCTGACTGGGCTCAGTGGTCACGCAAATATCCGATGACGGGGAACGGAATACCGCAATTGTATGTCGTGAGAGCCGACGGCGAACAGATTTATGGCGGCGCTGGTGCACTCAATGGGGACGATTTGCCGACAATGTTGTTAGCAAGCTTGAAGCGTTCCGGCCGCGCTTTTAACCAGCAGGAAGCAGAGTTCCTGCAGCGCACCGTGAAAGCCTCGGAACTCGCCCTGCAGTCGGGGGATCTGTTGAAGACAGGGGTTGTCTTGTCAGAGGTTGGGCAACTTGGCCCGCACGACAACCTTGGTAGCTTTGCGAAACCCGCCTTAAGGTCCAAAGAACTGTACGTCGAACTCAAAAAACAAATCGACACGAAGATCGCGGCTGCACGATCACAATTACTCGATTCCCAATCGGCGAAACCACTTGATCCGCTGCTTGCTGTCTATGAAGCGGAAGCGATCTCCAAACTGTTCCCAAAATGGAAAAACGCGACATCGAGCGTCGTTCGGGAAATCAAAAAGCAACCTCAATACACAGTGCAGGCCGAACAGGCAGAAGCCCTCGTTCGGGCAAGAGCGGTTGCTGCATCGTTATCACCCCGCATCCGCAACAGGGCAGAAAGTCTATACACGAGTGTGATTCGTAGATTCCCTGAAACGGAAGCTGACACACTCGCGAGATCCGAACTCGCCACGGTTGCGCCCAACGCAAAAATTCTGACGATGCAGCCCGAGGGTCTGAAGCCGGGCACAACGAAAGCTGACGGTTTTCGCACGTGGTCGACGCAGAAAGGTGACTTCAAGACGCGAGCAAAATACCTGCGCCAAAATGCAGGGAAAGTACAGTTAATGAAAGAGGATGGAGAGACAATTGTGGTCGACATAGCGATTCTAAGCAGTAACGATCAGAAATATATTCTGGAACGCAGTGGAAAAAACGAGTAACAGACGCACACTTTGTCATGACACAGGCACAGGTATAAAAACAGAAGGTAAGATTCTGTTTCCATCGTGTCCCCGCTCCCTACCATCGAGACTTATACCGGCATGCATTCAGCAACGGAGCTAACGGAATCCTCCGACGAGGCTACCCAAACAGCTCAGCCGCAAAATGATTCGCAATCACAGGGACCGCTGGAAACATCTCGGGCCGCTCATCTGGCCGCTATCTGCTTTGCCATGGTTTTGCCAACACTGGCAACTCTGGTTTATTTTGTTTTCCTATCCGGTAGCGATTTGATGAAAATCGTTTACTTCGGCAGCAAAATACTCCAGTTCTCCTTTCCACTTATCTGGGTCCTCGCGATACAACGGCATCGTCTTCGCATCTCGCGACCCAAATGGAACAGTATTTCTGCTGGCATCCTGATGGGAGTCGGTATCGTCGGAACGGGGCTGCTAGCTTACTACGGCTTCCTCAAGGACAGCACTTATCTTGAGAACGCACCGACACTTATCACAGCCAAGGTAGCTGAAATGGGGCTAACCACCCCCACCATGTACATCCTCTTTGCGCTGTTTCTGGCAGTTCCACACTCGCTACTGGAAGAGTACTACTGGCGATGGTTTGTCTTCGGTCAAACCAAACGTGTTACAGGGGCCAACGCAGCCATCATCATCTCCAGTTTGGGTTTCATGTCACATCACGTGATTGTCATTCACCAATTCCTTGACAACGGCTGGGGCGTCACTCTCTTCTTTTCGCTTTGCGTGGCAACTGGCGGTGTGCTCTGGGCCTGGTTGTACAATCGCTACCGAACACTTTATGGGCCATGGATCAGCCACCTGCTGGTTGATTTGGGCATCATGTACATCGGTTACGATTTGGCCACCTTCGCCAATTGAGCTCCATTTTGCACAAAGCCTGACAGCATCAAAAGAAAACACTTGGTGTTTGCCGGGAAGCTGCTCGGCTCCCACCTGCATCACTTAGTCGACTGACCAACGTTGTCACCCGGGTCGATGCCTATGCAAATCAGATGCTTGAGCGTCCTCGCATACAGATTCCCATCTGAATAGGAAAGACTTGAGAGAGTCCAGGTTTCACCCAATGGACCAAGATCGGCAACCGCGACCAGCGCATTTTCATCCAGAATCGGTGCCTGCCAACGTACGACATATACGATCCCCAACATCGTTGGCATGTACAGGTAATCGCCGACCACGATGGGGCTTGCCGCAGACACATGTCCCCACCCGTCTCCAGCATTCCGTCGATCCTGCGTTACACGATGCCCCTTTGCATTTTTCATGTCATTTTGAACTGGATTGTCCCATGAAAACAAATCCCGTTCGCTGGGCAACCGCTGCACCTGCACAGGTACCTGCAAGTACTCAACTTTGCCACTGGGAACATGCACGCGCCCCAGCAAATATTCATGATGCGATCGAAAATAGTGATAATCTCCCACCAACAAATTTGTTTGGTAAGTCAAAGGCTTACGCATACCTTTGAGCTGAGTGCGATGCAGCGTCTCGTAACGCCCATCCACCTGCTTTGTCAAAGTGATATTGTCACTCAAGGAAACCTCGCTAATCGTCTCACCCGTCTGAGGGTCGAGAGCCATGTGATGATCCTGCACAAAAGTCGCTGCAAACTCACTGTTCCATACGGCGTTCTGATGAGCCGCATAACCTTTCAAAGATCGTTCCCACAACACACTCCCGTCACTGCCTTTGAGCATCGACAAACCAAACGGTTCCTCGGGAGGCTGATGTCCTCCACCCCGTCCCGTAAGTATGCCGTATGTTCCATCGGCAAAGCATCCGCTCATGGACGTTGAGTGAACCGAGGTGCCTGCCGCAGAGATCCACTGCAAATCCCCAGTAGCCAGTTCTCGCTTCTGAAGTCGATTCCAATACTTGACTCCACGGCCAAGCTTTTTAGCTCCAGACTTGGTGGTAACCTCCAGAGGTAAATCGTCGAGATTCACTCGGCCGATAACGACGCCATCATCCAACAAGAACGGCTCATGCTGCCGTGCATGATGCCGCCCAAATGGTGTCCATTTTCGCGACCACTGTAAATCACCATCATGATTGAAAGTCTGAACACTTCCACCAACATTGACGAAGACAACATGCTTCTGATTTGCAGCCGGTGATGCAGCCGTATTATCACTAAACAAACTGGACAGATCTGTCTCGCGCACCCCGGGAATGATCCTCTGCCATAATTCGTTTCCTGTCTTGGCGTCGAAACACAGCCCCACGATATCGGACCCAAGTTCCGTGTCAGCCGAAACGGGCTCATGGGACGTCACGAAAACTCGGTCGCCGACAACAATGACGCCGCCTTGCCCAGTACTGGGCAAAGGGGTGACCCAGCGAATATTCTTGTCCAACGTCAGGCTGAAATCAGTGACCGCCTTTCCCCCAACAACAAAATTCCCGTGAGGGCCTGAAGCCTGTGGCCAGTCGGCTGCTAGCGGCGAACAGATCCCGCAAAGACTTAATTGCAAGAACAGAAAATACTTGAGACGCAGCAAAACAAATTCCTTCCAATATGCTCAATGAATCAAACACTAGACGCCAATCTCTACCCCAAGCAAGCAGTGAAACACTGCAGGATGCCTAAGGTGTTCCTCGAATCGATAAATCATCAACCACTGCCGATTTTCCAACAGAAAGACGCAAGCGTCGTTTAGTAGCATGCCCAATCCCGGGCGATCGGAATTCACCCACCTCGACGCCATCAAGCTGGACACTCATCTGATCGCCTCGAACCTTAACCAACAATTTATGCCACACGTCCGCGTCCAACTTGACTGGCATTGTTTTGGTCTTTTTTCCAATCGCATTCTTCTGCTGCTTTGTCAATTTCCCAGCGAGCTTCAAGTTGCGGTTCTCAAGCTTCATGGGCCCCGTTTTCAAATCAGTGATCTCAACCTTGTTCAACCGAATCCTGGCGACACAAATATGCCCCGCATGCACAGACTTCTCCATCATGTCGGCCAAGTTGATTCCCAGATCATCACCGTTTGCGAGGCGAAACTTCATCTCAATCTGTGCATCCCGAAAGTTGACATCCTTGACCACCGAAACTCCATGATCGGCGACAGGATGCCGTGTAATGAACAGAGCACCGTTTTTTAAATCAACCTGTTTGTTTCCTTTGGCGCGTTTCTTACTATTCGTTTCCCAGCCACTCCCCAACTGTTCCTTCGCTTCGTCATCTTCAACCCGCTCGAAGTCGTCCTCGAACAGAAGGGGCAACACAGTTTTTCCACCAGACTCGACAGGGCCTTGAGCAAACACGCACCATCCT
>DOPG01000474.1:9739-12759 GCA_003513555.1 Rhodopirellula sp.
CAGAAGGGGCAACACAGTTTCTCCACCAGACTCGACAGGTCCTTGAGCAAACACGCACCATTCCGAATGAACAACAAACACGAGGCTCAACAAGACCGACAAAACTTGACTCATCTCAATACATTCCTATGACTAACGTGTGCTAACAGAACTGTTTCTTTTAACCTCCTCAGGCAGTCCCCCCGATGAAGCCCTGGCAAGATCACAAACATCAACCCCAAAAAACATCTCATTGCGCCCCCGCCTGCCGATGCGTACCGTCCAAGCGATCTGCCAACTAAGTTAATGCTAGAGATCGAATGCTCAGGCAAGTCCACACCACCTGAAACAGTTCAAGTAAGCAAAGCCCATAAAAAGCAAACCAAGGGGAACCAACTTCTCCGGCTGATTGCAAGATGCATCATACCATCGTTATCAGTGCTGATGATGTTCGAATCAGTCGCCGTGCGTTTACTGTCCACTGCATAGCATTCCCCTCAGATTGTATCTCACAGAGAGAAACCAACGGCAATTTTGCCGCGGGCGTCACCGGTCAAGATCGACCTCACGACAATCGCTTATGGAAGTCGAGGGTGTGCTGCAAGACGGCTTTTCGAATCGGTTTTCCCACAGACGTCCCGAGATGGTTATCTCGAGGCCGTCGATTACCACCTAACCAAGACGATCAGTGGCAACGTGATACTGAGGATCTTCCGACAAATTCACCTCGACGAAATCTCCCGCTCGGTCTAGCAAGCCCCTACACTCGTCACTGAGATGCGTCAGATGCAAGCGTTTCCCGCAATCCTCGTACTTTTCAGCGAGTGCGTTGATCGCTTCCAGCGCCGACTGGTCATAAACACGCGTGTAGTAGAAATCGATCACAACGTCTTCGGGATCGCTGGCAGGTTCAAATAGTTCTCTGAACGAGGATACAGAGGCAAAGAAGAGTGGGCCATGCAGTTGGTAGATTTTACTTCCATGCTTGTTGATCTGAACATCCGCCCCCAAGTGCATCGCGTGCTTCCACGCAAACACCAAGGCGGAAACGATGACTCCAAGAATGACAGCAGTAGCGAGGTCATGCATCAGGACAGTGTACCCGGCAACCAGAACCATCACGCCCACATCACTCCGTGGCATTCGATGAAACATTTTCAATGAAGCCCATTCAAAGGTGCCGATCACGACCATGAACATCACGCCAACCAGTGCCGCCATCGGAATCCGCTCAATCCATGGGCCGAGAAAAAGAATGAACAGCAATAGGCAAACCGCCGCAGTCACACCAGACAAACGACCACGTCCACCGGAATTGACATTGATTAGCGACTGGCCAATCATCGCACATCCCCCCATACCGCCGAACAATCCGCAAACAATATTAGCAGTCCCCTGCCCAATACACTCACGATTTCCGCGTCCTCGCGTTTCAGTGATCTCGTCAATCAAAGTCAATGTCATCAAAGATTCAATCAAGCCCACCCCGGCCAAGGTCAAGGCAAAGGGAAATACGATCCACAGCGTTCCGATGGTCATAGGCGGCACCACGTACTCGTAGAAGAATAATTGCGGCAGTCCACCGCTGATCGAAGTGGTGTCAGTCGCGGCAACATCCGATGCCTCGGACTGATTATCCACACCACCTAACGTCACTTCCGTTGATATTGCGATTCCTGTCTCCGTCTCGGCATCGACCGCGTCCGACCTGACGAATGTGTAGGCAGTATTCTCTGATGATGCAGGTCGCCGTACACTGATTACCTGCACGTCTTCCTCTGCCTTACGCTGATCGGCAACCGCCTTTGCATCTGCATTGGCTTTCAGCATGTCGCCGACCGTAGCGACAAAATTATCTTGACTGTCGTCAGAACTCATCTTGGAGTTCACCGCAAGCGAAATGAAGGTCACCGTAAGGATGGCAACAAGAGATGGCGGCACAGCTTTGGTCAGCTTAGGAAGAAGCCAAATGATCGCCATCGTCAACACGACGAGTCCCAGCATCATCGCGAGCGGTGCACCGCTGATCATTTTCAGTTGTCCACTCACCTGATCAAACGACTGAAAACTGCCAAACTGTGCAAGGCAAATGACGATCGCAAGCCCGTTCACAAAGCCCAACATCACGGGATGGGGGACCAAACGGATCAGTTTTCCAAGTCGCAGGAAACCCACCACCAGCTGAATCATGCCGCACAGAATTACAGTCGGAAACAAATACTCTACGCCGTGCATCGCTACGAGCCCAACGACAACGACAGCCATGGCGCCGGTTGCCCCGGAGATCATCCCGGGACGGCCTCCAAACAAAGCGGTGATCAATCCGATGAAAAAAGCCGAATAAAAGCCGATGATCGGTGAAACTCCGGCCACAAAAGCAAACGCGATCGCCTCAGGCACAAGCGCCAAGGCCACGGTGAGACCGGAAAGAACGTCATCCTTGGCGGTCGTCGTCCGCGACCGAAAAAACTGAAGCATATTGTCAAGCGTAGAGTGTGACGCGGATTTGGCGCCGCAAGTGCAGAAACCTCAAAACGGCCGTCCTGGACCGCCGAGCAATGCTGCGGATACTAATCAACCTTTCATCTTCGTCAACGTCAGAACCCGCAATTACGAACTACATGGGTGTAAAATGAACCACCGCTCAAACCCAGAACGAGAAGATTGGCCCCACTAAACAGCAATCGCGGGGCCAGTAAACGCGAAAGGGAACAGAAACAGCCACATTCTATCCGCCTAGATTCACCCATTTTTTTCAAAAACAAAACCAATACCGCAATCATGCCTACCGGGCAACGTTCTAGACACCCGAGTGCCCCGATCCAGAGTCACGAGTTCGCAACCTCTGGCACCTCCAAGATTGTGACCGCTGTGTTCGCCAACAATTCACCCCCTTGCCATCCTGTGCCCGCCCCTTCTCTAGTTCAACCAACACCCACGAGACAGGTAAGATAGTAAAACCGATGAAGTCGGCCAGTTCACTGGTTCGATCCCTAGCCATTCCCCACCGCTCGCGAAATCGACACATCCATAACAGATCC
>DOPG01000474.1:12970-21696 GCA_003513555.1 Rhodopirellula sp.
ATCCATAACAGATCCCGCCGGGCACTCTCACGAAACCCAACGCAACTCCCAAAACAGGGCCGCGGACGAACTTTCGTAAGCCCCACCACGGCAAGTCACGGTCAATGTGTGGTATCAGCGTACAAGCTAGAATACAAGCGTGTCTCGGGACGAAGCCAACGGGTGCCCCCGCCCACAACGCCATCCAATCACAACGCCATCCAATCACAACGCCATCCAATCACAACGCAATGCAAATCATCTGAAACCTGCCCCCACTCCCCTGAGTGCACGCCCCGTTTCTGAAAACGACCTTGCCGCCCAGCTCTGAGAAATGCCTAACCAATGAAATACGATCGCCCCCAAAAAACCGCCGCCAAAAACACCCGACGCGCTTTTCTGTTGGGCACCACACTCGTCCTTACTAATGGTGTCCGAGGTATCGCGTGCCCCGATGAGCATCAAACCACCACACGTTTTGGGATGATCACGGACCTTCATTATGCCGACAAATCACCCTCGGGCAGTCGCCATTACAGAGACACGTTGGCGAAGCTGGAAAAGGCAAGCGACCAGATCCAAAAAGCCACTCCCGATTTCATGGTCGAACTCGGTGACCTGATCGATGCAGCAGATTCCGTAGAAACAGAACTGCGTTATCTCAAGAGGATTAATCAGGAATTTTCCCAACTTGCAAAACAAAGGCATTACGTCCTCGGAAATCACTGCGTTGACACGCTGAAGAAAGAAGAATTCTTATCAGAAGTTCAACAAAAGCAATCGTTCTATTCTTTCGACTCCGGTAATACACACTTTATTATTATTGACTCATGCTTCCGGAGTGACGGCACTCCCTACAGCAGGAAAAATTTCAAATGGACTGATGCAAATGTCCCTTCCCATGAACTGGAATGGCTTCGAAGCGATTTGGCGAACACCACCCTTCCAACCATTGTGCTTGCCCACCAACGACTTGACACCAAGGACAACCATGGTGTCCGAAACGCGGCCGATGTCCGCGAGGTATTCGAAAACAGCGGCAAAGTACAAGCCGTCTTTCAGGGGCATAGCCACAAAAACGACTACAAGGACCTGAATGGAATCCACTACTGCACCATGGTGGCCATGGTCGAAGGCAAGGGCGTGAAGAACAACGGCTTCTCGTTAGTGCAAGTCAAACCTGACACAAGCATCGTTGTAGAAGGCTTCGTGAAACAAAACAATTATCAGTGGACTGGTAAAGCAAAATGAACTCAGGTGCCCCCTCACCAGACACCCGTGTTGCTAATCTATTGGACCAACTGGCATCGCCGACCGAAACGGGAGAGCTGATCGACATCCTTGCGTCTGGGAACAATATTCGTATCGAGCGAATTGTTTCCAACGGCCACAGCAGCGAGGCTGAATTCTGGTACGACGACCCTAGTGCCGAATGGGTCACAGTACTCACCGGCGAAGCACGACTCCGTTTCTTGGTGGATGATAAACTCATTCACCTCAAACGCGGGGACCACGTTACAATACAGCCTCACGAAAAACACCGCGTCGAATGGACAACACCTAACGAGCCAACCGTATGGGTGGCCGTTTATTTCTCACCCTTGTCCTCCACTAAATCATGACCAATTCAGGATCAATTGAATCCAGTTTTCGCAAGCAAGCCTTTCCGAACGGTTACGAGTTCGTTAACGGTGTAGCGATGCATGCGGAAAATGGTGATCGCTTCCGGATCCCCCCGGACGTAATCAAGAAATACATAAGAGCAGAACAATATGTAGAACTGAGACTGGATTCGAATCGCTTTTCCATGCAGGACCATGCACCAGAAAAATGCTATTGCGAATCGTGCGAGTGTGAGTCGAACAAGCCGATCCTGCGGCATGAGCATCCGGCATCCCTCGTCAGTATTCCACCTCAGAATGTCCCCTCACGCGGTTGGGGCGAGGATTTCTGGGTTCGCATCACGGAGCGTGATGGACCGTACTTTGTCGGCGTGGTGGACAACCCACTCTATGAAGCAAGACTGCACGGAATCAAACAGGGCGATGAAGTATTTTTTCACGGGGACCATATGCTGGCTATCCACGACATTCATCGTCAGGAGATTGTGCTGTCAATGGAAGCCGACGACCTGAAAAAACTTGCGCAGTGGCTTGGATCGCAGCAGCAATGAAAGGATTCAGGCATCAAAGAAACGCTGAATAGCTATTCTCTGAGGCAAGCGTTCATTGATAACCCTCTCATTTTGGTGTCTTTTTCTTGATCTGATATTGCGGATTTTTCAGCATCGGATCAGCATTGACCGAGTTACGCCAGCGTTTCAATTTCGCCAGCAGGTTGGCCGTCAACCGTGGATTCTGTTGCGCCACATTTTGGTTTTCACCGAGATCCTTGGCGAGATTATAGAGCTGCAAATCTCCGGTCTCAAAATTCTCAATCAGCTTCCAATCACCATCACGAATGACACCCGATGGGAAACTCTGTGGATGCTGGTTGTAATGAGGATAATGCCAGTACAGCGCATCCCGCGCAAACTCACCATCACCGCTCAACAGTGGCATCAAACTCATCCCGTCCAAATGCTGAAATGGTTTAGCCTCGATGCCTGTCGCCTCAAGAATCGTCGGGTAGAAATCGTTACTGATGACGGGTTCCCTGCAAATGCTTCCCGGTTCAATGTGTCCCGGCCATTGCATCAACACAGGAACACGAATCCCCCCCTCATAATTTGATCCTTTGTTTGCTCGCAGTGGTGAATTATCGGTAGCCTTGGCAAACCCACCATTATCACTGGTGAAAATTACGAGTGTATTTCTTTCCAACTTCAGCCGTTGAAGCGTACGCATGACTCGCCCCACACTATCATCGACGCTCTCAACCATCGCAGCGTAATGAGGTTTACCCTGCTGTTTTTTGGTAGGCGTTTTTTCGTACTCCTTTACTTTGTCGGGCTTCCCTTGCAATGGTGAATGCACGGCATAGTGTGACAGCATCAAGAAGAAGGGTTCATCCTTACTGGAGACGATGAATTTCTCCGCCTCTTCAGCCAAACGGTCAACGAGATAATCACCTGCCTTCCCATTCAGAGGGCTCTTCTTCTCCAAGACCTTTCCGGTCGTCGGAATCCGCCACTTGCCTTCGAAGGGGTAGAAGTAACTTCCAGGGGCACCATAGTCACGTCCAGCCACATTCAGGTCAAAACCTTGGTGCTCCGGGTAATAGTAAGTCTCTGTTCCCAGATGCCATTTCCCCATAAACGCAGTACGATAGCCAGCCTCGCGCATCGCCTCGGCGACGGTAATCTCTTCGAGCGGCAAGTTCGACAGATACCGCGCCTCCCGCATCCGATACTTGGTCGCATCCCAACGCCCGGATGGCAACCACTGCGTCAGCAACAATCTTGCCGGATACTTACCACTAAGAATTGCCGCTCGCGTCGGTGAACACACATTGCATGCCGCGTAACCATCAGTGAACCTGACGCCGCCTTTGGCGAGGGCATCAATATTGGGTGTTCGGTAGTATTTGCTGCCATAACACCCCAAGTCATTCCATCCCAAATCATCAATCAGAATCAAAACGACATTTGTTCGCGTTTTTCCGTTGGCGTGGCCCTCACTTAGCTTTTCATCTGCGCAAGCCTCAACAGAAGCGACGCAAAAAAGCACTGCAAGAGAAACATGAAAAAGATGACTCAACATGGTAAATAGCCCAACCTAAGACTCTCTAAAAACACAACACGACTGACAAAACGATTTGATACGTACACGCGAAAACAATCGCCGTTCATGTGAGGAAAAAGAAAAACAACTGTAAATCCCTTGCCACGACTTTACAAACAGAGTCTTGGATTGAAAAAATCACGACAAATCGAGAAGCACACGAGAAACTCACGCACGTTCCCTTTCCTAACCGCTGATTCACAAGCCTGTCATAGCTTCCCGGCCCAAACACTTCCTGCGTATCGCTGCTTCAACAAATTAGCTGCAACCGCCGCCCTGTCCTGATTCTTGGCAACTTGCCAGAGCTTACTGAGATGATAGAGCGCTTCGGCATGCGTTTCAGCATCTCCATAAAAGAGGACATCCACATGCAAATACGCCATCAAAGCATCTTTCGGCTTATTTGAAAGCTGCAAGCAGTCCCCCAGAGCATTATAGGCTCGGCCAAACAACTCCGTATCGGCGGCATCATTATCAGCGATCACTTGCTCAATCACGTTGATCCCTTGCTCAGCGGTTGTTGTTTCAGCCAAGCACCTGCCACGACCGACCTCCGCCAACAGCAGCAACCGCTTTTCCTCTGGTGCGTCTGCTTTCTGTGTCAGGATATTCTGGTACCTCTTCTGTGCCTCAGCAAAGCTTCCCTGCTTAACCCTTGTATCTGCCTCGGCTAACAGGGCGCGCGTCCGGTCCTCAGCCCAAGGATTCTTACTCGAAATACCGCCGTAGTACTTGACTGCGTTTTCATAATCTCCTTGAGCAACGGCCAGATCACCCAGCACATCAGCCGCCTGAAAAAAGTGATTGCTGTTAGCCCCCGATCTGACGAACGCCAACATAGCCTCAGTCGCCTCTGACTTCCCTGTCCCCGACCGAAGAGCTTCTCGTCCCTGGCAAAGAGCGAGATAGAACTGCAGATCCAACTTAACGAGGGGCCGGCTGATCGATGTTGCATCAACTTTTTTCAATTCCTGCAAAGCCTCAGCGAATTTACCTGCAACGGCGCGAGCACGCCCTTGTCTTAAGCCCGGCGGTTCATCGCCAAAATTGACAACTCGGACCTCGTTGACGCTCACACTCCGCTTCTGCCCAGCAACATCAAGCGTGACCTGAACAGGCGACACCTCATCAACTTTCCCGCGCACCGTTGCACCACGCTTCACGTACACCTGATCCTCTTCGGCAACCGCGGAGCTGCCATGTGCAATAAAAACAAGGCAAACCATAGATAGCAAACGAATCTTCATACTCTTTAACCGCTCAATAAATCGAAACACGGAATTCATTTTAATGCACCACCCGCTCGTTTAATCTCATCATGAAGTTCTTCGTATTTAGAGCTCCACCTCTCACCACCGAGCTTGGGATAAAGTTTTTCTGTTACCGCCAGGGTTTTATCAGCTGCAGATAACTGTTTCGTTCGTTCCGCACCACTAAGTGTCATCGCACGTGCGCACTGGCAAGCAGCAATTTCGTATCTTGCCTCATAAAACACATCGCGAAACTGAGCGTGCGGCATCGTTGCATTGGCAATCTTGCCCCAGCCCCAGATACCACCCTTCTCGCTGCTGCGCACGCCTTTGATTGCATCGGAGTACTTCGTGGAATCAACACTTCCCCAACGCTTTAGGATTTTTGCTGCCTCGACTTGCAAGTTCACTGCTGCGGGATTCACTTTGAGCAATTGCTGCATGTCAGCCATTGCCCCTTGGTAGTCATGATTTTTTGCTTTCACTTCTGCCATTCTCGCACGCACCTGCGTTTGCAAAGCTGGCTGCAAATTGATTTGGCCAAGCAAGTTCTGAAAAGCGTCGATCGATTTTTGGTAATACAGACTGGCATTCGCATCCAATGCTTTCCCGCCATCATCAAATCCAGCTCCCAAGCTGGCATAGGTTTCAGCGACCCAATTGAGCGTACCGGGATCATCTGCATCAGAACTTAAGGCAGCTAGAAATGATTCGAAGACGCCCGACATCTGTTTTCGCGACTGCGGAGGTGCCTTGGCGAGATTGGATTCCATAGTTTGAGCCAACGTTACGTAGATTGCGAGCATGCGTCGTCTACCGACATCATCTGCCCCCACCGCTTTTCGCAACTTGGACATCATCTGCTGAGCCTTCGCCATCATGGCTACCGGGTCGCTATCCAAACACGAAACGTACGCCTGCAGTGCCGTCCGTAATGATTCCTGTACGAAAATCGGATTCTGTGCTGCCTCGTGATCACGATCGATCAGGGCCAGAGGGCCGAAAGTCTCATCCTCCAAAACCTCCACTACTTTCCTGGCATTCTCTGGGGCTTTTTCATTCGCCCCAGAAACAAACTGATCGTTCGCAACCAATGCCTGAGCCAAGGACAAAATTGCAGTCGCCAGCGAGGCATCTACCTGAGCGTCTTTGGGAAGATGCTCATAACCGGAAAGCAACAGAGCCAACGCGTTTGGACCTTCATTTTTCCCGGCATCATCGCCCGTGATCACCACGGATGGATTACTTGGATTGGGGTTACGTTGCTGGCTGCTCAATTGCGCCGCCCACAAAGCCTGTCCGGTGACCAATTCTGCCATGGCTCTTTCATTTGAAGCTTCAGGTAAGCTTTGAGCAAAATCGCAGGCTAATTCCAATGCATTCGCGTTCACCATGATCGGCACTACGGTCGACAATGATTCAATCGCTTCGGGCGTATCTTGCCACTGGTCTGCGATCCACCTTGTCGCTCTCACAACGTTCCGTATTTCAAAAGCGCCAGGTTGTTCACCCGCCGCTTCAAGCAACTTCAAATAGCATGCAAGGGAAATCTTGGCACACTGCTTTGCGCCCGCACTCTGCGGAAATCTTGTGGAAACGAAATCCCCCATGACAGCTGCGTCGTAATACTGCTCTCGCGTGAAATACAGATAACAGACGAAATACCGCACCAGGTTTAATTCACTAGGTGGAGTATCAACGTCCGCCAGACGCATCGCCAACCGATAGGATGCCAGTGCACTGTTCTGCGCCGACTCAAGGGACGATTTGGCTTTGTCCAATTGCTGCCGAACAGCTTCACGCTGTGGTGGCTTGGATCGCAGCAACAGGGCTTCAAAATTTGCAACTTCTTGAGTGGCGGGACCGATTTCGTCAAGAGATTTCTTCCCCGCCTTTTGAGCCTCTGCAAACGTTTCAGGAGCTGCATCGGGATCACCCAATGCACGACCGCCCAACGCAAGCACCAACTCCGCTGCTTCCTCCTGCAGATCTCCTTCCTCGGCGGCTACAAATCTCGCATTTTTCAGTGCGTCTTCATACGAATTCCGAATGGTCGCAACGTCCCGCGACTCCCGTTTTTCGTACTCTTCGGCTTGCATCTGCAAGGCAACCGCCAAGCTCAGCCTGATTGCCAACATGTCAGGAGACCGCTGAGTACTTCTTGGTGCAGCTTCAACCCAACCCGACGCTTGCTTGATTGCTTCTACATATTTACGTTGCTGTGGGTCCAACCATGAGTCCATCGCCAAACGCAATGTTTTCGTTTTCAAATTCCAAAACGATTCGGGTGTACTGGGTTGATCGAGCAATTCACCGTAATGCCCTAATGCATCTTTTGTTCGCCCAAGTCGATGATTGCAGCGTCCCTGATACATTCTGGCGTAAAGCCCTGCCAAACGACTGCGGTATTTTTTGTAAATTTCGTCATACAGCCCGGCTGCTTCGACAAGGTAGTTGGTCCACGCTTCTGATCCAGCTGGCACCGTATCAGCAGCTTCCTCGCGAATGGCTGCAGCCAACAATTCAGTCTGCAGATTATCGGCACGTAGTTGCTTTCGTCGTGCCGCAAGTTTTGCTTCTTCGCGATCACGCATATTGAGGACCTTGGGGATAAGATCCAGTTCTTTACCGACCGCGGCTTCCAGCAGACCACATTCTTTGAAAGCTTGGTCGTAAAGCTGCCTTGCCTCAGCTTTCAACGCCTTCGCATCACCCAACTTTGCCTCTCCGACCTTGATGCGTGCACGCTCTACGATCAAATTGCCGAGTTGGCTTCTCGCCGCGTAAAGCTTTGGATGCTTACTTCTTGTAGCGATAAATTCTCGAAGGAGTGCCTGCGCCTGATCAAGCATCTGATACCGGTCCTCGAGGTCGCCCGAGGATCGTGACGCAATCACCAAGGTCAATGCTGTTTCATAACCCAGAATGTCACGCATCCCTGCCGGCAACAAGCGGCTTGTCTCAAGACTCTCAAGATAATCGAGTGCCGTATCGTGGTAGCCACGATTACGAAGCCCATACAAGAATTCCAGCGCGGGTTCGTCAGCAACCAGGGGTGCACAAACAACCGTCGCACCAAGCACACTCAAAAAACAGAAAACAGAAAACAGCACCCCACACGGTCTCAAGCAAACACCTTGCCTGCAACACGTGCTAAATGCAATACAAGACCGTGGCGCAAACACGTGACCGACTGCGTCCCTGTGAACACATTGCCCCTGCTGTTGCTCGTGCACTTGTTCAAAACAATTCCCGTTGTGTAAGTCGCTCATCACAATTCAAGGCTCCATTCCGCTTGCCGCAACACAGCCTTGGGAGACTGTTTCATCCGCTCGTACCAAACCGTCAGCAACCTTCCACCCGAAAGTTCAACGGTGCTGGGGTAACCTAAGTCCCCTCCGACACCGTCTGATGCAATCCTAAGCGGTTTGCTCCATGATGCCCCCGAATCCTGACTTAGCCTCGCTTGAACGCCAAACGGTTTTCGGCGATATCCATAAGTCATCAGGAGGCGACCGTCTTTCAAACGCAGTAGATGTGACGGTAAGCCCCACACACCGATTGAATGCGGAATCGTCCATGTTTTTCCACCGTCTTTTGATTCACACTGCAATGTTTCTCGATGGTTCTTCGCATTGTGGTTTCGGATTTGAACAATGATCTTGCCGTCGGCTGCTTCCACTGCATGCAACTCGTGATAATTCTTGGCATCGTCCCCCGGACGTGTCGGAATCCCAGCAAGCCACGTCCAACTTTGGCCATCGTCAACCGATTG
>DOPG01000473.1 GCA_003513555.1 Rhodopirellula sp.
CGCTCATGGGAAGCTGGATGAATGACAGCGGTTTCTGGGTGTTCACGAAAATGGGTGGACTGACCGAGGGTGAGTCACTGCGGAGTTGGACGCCATTATTGATGGTGCTATCGTTGGTGGGCTTGGTGGTGACCATCGCGCTTAGCCAAATGTTGCCAATGAATGCCAGCCTATGAACAAGCAACCGTCTGATGAAATGGGAGTCGCGACAGCCGGTTGTGCTATCGGCATCGGGTCTGCCTTATTCACCTGCTTATTGCTTTACTTGAATGGGTCACTCGTGCTTGCCGTTATCTCGGCGTTAAAGCAGCCAGAAGGAAATTGGTTGAATGACGAGAAGGTTGTTCAGTGTGTCCTGTTTCTTGTTCCCGTGATTCTCGTCGTCATTGAATGGATGATGATCGACTATGTTCGGACCAGGTTTGTTCGCCGTGCCCGGTGAGCGGCCTTCTCCGGTTTCTTTGTGGGGTCTTGCCAGTGTTGCAAGGATTCATGGTCAGGTCGTGCCAACTCAAAGGCGTGTTGGTATTTGGCAGTGCAAATGGCAAACTGACGCAGGCTGTTCTCACTAGAACTGGCAAAACGTCGGTTGATGGGAAGTGTGGGTAGCATGTTCCTTTACTTGATTCGTCATGCTCAGAGTCAGAACAATGCGCGGCCGGGGTACTGTCGTGTCGAAGATCCGCCTCTGACTGCAGTGGGTAGGCTTCAAACGCAGTATTTGGCTCAATGGGCGCTGACATTTGAATTTAACATGTTGGTTACCAGTCCCGTTTTACGCGCGGTGCAGACGACTCGGGCGATTCATGATTGCACTGGTCATCATGTGCATGTGTGGGACAACCTGTTTGAAGAAGGTGGGATATTTCGCGGGGTTGGTCCGCTAGCAAATGAGGGTGGTCCAGGGCTAAAACGCAGTCAGATCACCCAGCAAGCTGCCTCGAGTCCAATGCTGTGTACATTGGATGCTTCGCTTACTGAAGCGGGCTGGTGGGGGCGACCACGCGAATCTGCTGATCAGGCAGCGTTCCGGACGAAAGATGTTGCGACTCGCCTGACGTTGTGCGTCCGCAAACAAGAACATGGTGTGGTTGTTGTAACCCACGCAGATTTTAAACGTAGGCTCTTGGCACGTTTGTTAGGCCAGAATCTTGAGCCGGGGCAGGTGAATCACCTGAGCAATGCAGGTGTGACCCAGTTGCAACTGGAGTCCAGTTCTTGGCGGCTCATCTATCTGGATGAAGTGGCACATTTGCCACCGCGTCTGGTAACCGGCACTAAGCAGTAAAACCTTACTGCGATGGTGTTGCGGGGGGCGGGAGGATGTCTTCCATTGCCGTGTTTGACATGGGGTCATGCAGGGAGGGTGTGGCGAATTTTGTGCTCGCTTGTGCCTGTGAGTGGATTTGCATCGCCTCAATGACGTCATTGGAAACGCCACTTTTGTGCAGCAAGATGATCTCGGCAACACGCAAGGGGCCTCGAAATCCGTGGTTTTCTATCTGCCGCATCACAAGTGCCGGGCTGACACCGCTACGCTGCATTTCCAGTACGTTATCAATATTCAGGGGACCAACAGACTGTGTGGGGGCAATGACTACTTGGCGTGGTACCTGACGCTCGAGCCTGAAACTGCTGCCACCTGAATTTTCGTTTGGTGCTGCGAGATAGCGTCGGCCCTGAGGATGGACATAGGGCTCGTTGTAAGCAGGCAGCACCTCTGTCGCTGGTTGGGAGCGAGGCTGAAAAAATGGTCGAGTGGCTTGCGGTTGGCTATGGTGGTTCCACGTTGCTGCTGAGCCATAGCCGTATCGCTGCGGTGGCGCGTGGGCGGGGGATCCTGATATTTCGTTGCCATAGAAACCCTCACGCCAACGTATTTCTTGTTCAATGCGTTGATCTTTTTGATTCCCGATGGCACCTCCGGCAAACGCACCCGCTGCCGCTCCAATTAGGGCTCCTGCTGTTTCGTTGTCGCCCTTATCACCAATCGCAACCCCAAGTGCCGCGCCAGCCAGTCCACCAAGAATAATTCCCCGGCGACGGTGTGTCCGGTTTTGAGCGTCGACAACGTTGCCAATGGTCGCGACCAGCAACAAGCTTAAAATAATGCGATGGAGCATGATCAAATAGAACGCCTTGAAAATGAGAGACAGAGAACGTGTAAAACTCCTGCCTGAAACACCTGTCGGGAGCTGAAAATCAACTCGGTGTTTCAAACTGGGCACGGAATCAGAGACAGACTCGAGGTTGGGCTTCATGCTGCCATGGAATTTTTGCTCTTCACCCTCACGCAAGATGTAAAAAACAGCAATCGACACGCCGATATGTTTGCATTAGATCCGGCGTGAACGAAATTGCCGGTTAGTCATTCGTTTGCGGTTCTCGGCGAAGCGTTGCTGTCGTGAGTTGAACAGCTAGTGATAGCCGATGGAACGCTGGCACATCCAGCTTTCAAGAGCGTGTGGAAATGTTATGCCATGACTCGGTTGTTTATCGAGGTTGGACGACAGGTGCTTGGGATCTTTCTGCCGATTTGCGATTCGTCCGCACCAGGATACTTGGACCGTATATTTGGTCCATCTGTCTCAGGGAAAGTCGCGGTTTTCGCGTCACGGGCACGGGATAGTAATTGGAGTAATCGGTGTAATTGTAGGGCGTGTATCGACGGCTGTTTAAGAATCGCCCGTTCTGTGCAGTGGCGACTGCTGTGAAGCATAGGGTGATACAGAAAACAGTAATCAGCAGAATCCGTGGTTGCATGACGTGGCTCTACGGTGGAGTTGGAAACCAGTGACTTCATACCAGTTTTTAAATTGGATCGCAGTTCGATTCTGAGCAACTATTGCTTACGCTTTAACAGAAGGCACTGACAAAGTTGCGGGACTGGAAGCCAGCGCCCCGATTTTTCCGGTTATCGCGATCATCGGATGCAAGAGACTGAAGACCCGACTGTTGTGTTCGTCTTGTGCTCGCCGAGCCCCAGGTGCAGGTTGCTGAGCGTTGAAACCCATTGCTTGCATCCGGTCCTGCACTCACGAATACTTCTGTTGTCGTGGGAGGTAGCAAAATGCCTGTGCTGACTCGTTCTGGGGATTTTTGTAAGAAACGCGTAGGTGGACTGGATGAAAAATGTGTCCTTGTTCTAGGCATCTCGAGCAGTCGATGCTGGTGCCGGTCTATGGTTGGAATACGGTTTTTCGCCTAAACTGGTTTGTGATACGATCGTTTGGACTTAGGTTTCCTGCACCTCCGGGCCGTCCGATGACTACTGATCCCTTTCGAAATTTTGAACGGTCACGGTTTGGGTTGAGCATTCCCGTGGCTCTATTCACGCTTGGAGGTGTTCTGACTTATTTAGCCGTCAGTTCTTTATACGGGGTTTTGTTGCGTGAGCTGGACGCCGTTGAGGCAACGCAGACGGAGCCAGGCGGTGAATCAGCACCTGGCAACCCACCTGTTGCCCGTGATGTCTGGGAACGAGGTGTTGGGAAGTCAGATGTGGTTGGAGTAGATAGTGACGCGACGGAGGCAGCTGGGGAAAAGTAGTGGTCGACTGCCGTCGCCTCCTGTTTTCTAGATAGCACTGAGCGATTTTTCGCACGTGAATGAATTTGACGCAGCGACGTGATGTTGTGCTGTGTAAGGGTGAAGCGATGTGGATACAATAAGCTCCTGCAATGGCACTGTCTTGTTATTTTGGATGATCGAATAATGTGTGCTGAAGATTTGATAGTGTTGGCGGAGGAGCGACGGCTGTGAATCATGCTAATGATGCTGCCATTGAGGCGTTGCGGATTGCCGTAGGCGTGTCGCCCGAGAATGAGGCTTTGGTGCAGCAATTAATTAAGTTGCTAGTTGAGTTGCTGCGGTTCGACGAGGCTGAAGAGGCAACGCGTCATGCATTGCAACGGCATCGTGGAAGCATGGTTTTGCAGTTGATGCTGGCCGATATCTATTTCCGGCAGAGCAAGGATTCCCATGCTCTCGCAATCGTTGAAACGTTAGCAGTGGGTAAGGACGCTGATCCACGTGCAATGGTGATGCATGCGCGTCTTTTGCAACGGACTGGTGATATACGGGCCGCAGTGTCAACTTACCGTGAAGCTGTGGAACGCGATGAAGACGTCGCGGACAGCGATTTGGCAAGCCTGCTTGGGATAGAGGATTTCGCTGCTGAGGTGGCTGACGACGGAGTTGATTTTCGAGAGGCAATGCCAGAGTTTGCAGACCATGTCGAAGATGAAGAAGAGGATGAATCTGTAAGCGTGGAGAGTGAACGGCCTGAACAAGGGTTTGATTCAGTTGGTGGAATGGAGGGGGTGAAGGACGAGATACGAGTAAAGATTATCTATCCCCTGCAACACGCCGACGTGTATGCCGCGTATGGAAAGAAAGTTGGGGGAGGGATCCTGCTATATGGTCCGCCGGGATGCGGAAAAACTCATCTCGCTCGAGCGACAGCAGGTGAGGTTAGTTCCACGTTTATCTCGGTGGGTATCAGTGATGTTCTCTCGATGTGGCTTGGAAGCAGTGAGAAAAACCTCAGTGCGGTGTTCCAACAGGCGAGGGAAAGTACGCCTTGCGTCCTTTTCTTTGACGAGGTGGATGCCTTGGGTGCGAGTAGAGCTGATATGAAGCGAACTGCAGGGCGACACTTGATCAATCAGTTTCTGTCCGAATTAGATGGTATTGACGCTGACAATGAGGGGGTCCTGTGCTTGGCGGCAACGAACACGCCGTGGCATTTGGACACCGCATTCAGACGTCCTGGAAGATTTGATCGTGTCATTTTCGTGCCGCCTCCAGACCAGCAGGCGCGGCAGGAAATTCTGGAGTTGCAGCTCAAGGGAAAGCCAACTGCCGAAGTCGACACGAGAAAAGTTGCATCCAAGACAGCTGATTATTCAGGCGCGGACTTGCAGGCAGTGGTGGATAGAGCGGTGGAGGTAAAGTTGCATGAAGCCGTCAAGCTAGGTATGCCCAAGCCGATCTGCACGAAAGATCTTTTGAAAGCCGCCAAACAAGTCAGGCCCACAACACGCGAGTGGTTCTCAGCGGCAAGGAATCATGCTCTGTATGCGAATGAGGGTGGTCTGTACGATGAAATACTCGAGTACCTCAAGATCAAGTGATGAGTAGCCGGTACGAGCGATCTCAGTTGTTGCTACAGCAACGTCGGTATGATTTGGCCGAGCGTGAGTTGCGTGGTTTACTAGCCGACGAGCCCAATGATGGTGTTGCATTAGCATTACTGGCGTTGTGCATCCTCCACGACAACGACAGAAAGACTGAAGCGACTGACACCGCTCAACGCGCTGTTGCTGTGGCACCCGATGAATCGCTTTGCCACTATGCCTTGGCTACGTGCTTTCTACAAAGGAAACGTTTCGACGAGGCAGAAGCAGCGATCCAGACCTCATTGAATCTGGATCCGTACGATGCGGACGCGTTTGCAATCTTGGCGCGAACGCTGTTTGGCCGGAAAAGATATGAAGATGCATTGGCTATCTTGAATCAAGGCCTTGCTATTGCTCCAGAACACGCTGATTGCAGCAGCTTGAGGGCGATCACGCTTGAGAGATTAGGGCGGGATTCCGAGGCTGTCGAAGCCTCAACTAACCGGCTGAAACAAGATCCTCAGGATCCAATGGCGCACGCGTCCCACGGTTATACGCTCTTGCAGGCAGGCAATTACAGGGAAGCTCAGGTTGCTTTTCGCGAAGCGCTTCGGCTTGATCCCGAAAATGATATGGCACGAATGGGATTGATCACTGCGCTCAATAATCGCAGTTTCCTGTTTCGTCTGGTGCATAAATTCTATGTCATGCTCAGTCGGGTTAATGGGAAAGCGGCTTTCCTGTTGATATTTGGCGCGTGGGCGCTCGTGCAGGTTATGTCGCAGGTGGCAGATCAATACCCAATTCTGAAGCCGTTTGTATTCCCGGTTATTGGTCTTTACGGCATGTTTGTGGTGCTGACTTGGATTGCCAATCCTTTGTTCAATACCTTCCTGCGATTTCACCCTTTTGGCCAGCATCTTTTGAATCGTTCTCAAACATGGGCGTCTAACTTGATCGCGCCGTGTTTGTTGCTCTCTGTATTTTCTTTGGGACTTGGCTGGTTGCTCTTTGATTTCTGGCTGGGTGTACTGGCCGGAGTTTACTGGCTTGGGATTGCGATCCCTATCGCTGGAACATTCAGTGTTGACGATCCGAAGCGTCGTTTGACGCTGGGAGTGGTCACAATCGTGATTGGATTGATCCCTGTAGTGGGGACTCTGTTAAGTGTTACTGGGGACACTATCCAGCCGGTGGTCGAGAGTGTCCGGTACTTTGCCTTTGCGCTTCTGGCGTTTCAATTTGGTAGCAATCTGATGATGGCTCGTCCTGTGCAAGATTGAATACGGGTGGTGGCTGCGGCGTCAGGTAAGGGGAAAGCGAAGGCCGTGTGGTGAACCCGTTACTCGGGTGTGGTAGGCGGGAAGTAATAGTTTCTGGCGGAATCCCCAGCTTTTTATCGGTTTTTGTGCCTCCTCGGCGACGTTCCTTCAAACAGCGACCTAGGGTTCTGAGGTCCATCAGTGTGGGCTCTGCTGTTTTGTGCGCGGGGGCGTTGCATGGAATCAGTGACCAAAGGTAAGGGTGATGGGCTTCTGGCCTGCTCAATCTAATTTGACAACAAAGGGGAACTCTCGGGTCACCCTGAGAAGAGCGTTTGCATTTTGCGGCTGGTCCGTGTTGTGTACGGCGATCGGTTTTTCTGTAGCTGGTGAGCAATGGGCTGATGGCATCGATTCCATTTTGCATCCTCACGAGATGGTGTCGGGTATTTCAACACAAAATCTCTCCAGCCTCGAGGTTTGCTTCTCGGGGATGCTGCTCTCGGCAGTGTTTGCAACGGCTTACTTTGTTCGTGGTTGTTTTCTACTGCTTTTGGAAAGACACTGTGAGGCGCAGAGCGTGAAACGCACCCTTGCGACTGCTACGGCGTCTGACCAGAATCAGGCTTTGGAAACCATTGGCTGAAACGATTGCCGAATGCGAAGTCCTGTTTCTGCACCAGTCTCGGTGGGGCTGGCGTGAGTTGTTAATCTGCTTTAAGAAAACTAAACTCCTGATAAACCCGTAGAGCGTGCAGAAGCCGGTTTCGCTCCTGCGCAAGGGACTAGAGGCAGTCATCGGCGGGTAACGCTTCGGGATCTGAGATCGGAGGTTAGGTGCGGGGCCTCCATGGTGGGGCCTCCATGGTGGGGCGTCGCTTTGAAACCTCAAACGAGAATCCGTCAAACGCGGGGTTCGGACGTTGGATGTAGCGTCCAGTTAGGAGAGCAAGCTGACATGGCTGAAGATGATGCTGTACCAAAGACGGGGCGTACGAAAAGTTTGGTATGGATTGCGAGGTATAGCCAAATACTGACGGTTTTGCTTGTGCAAGCCATCTTTGTTGTCGCGTGTGTTTCCTTGTTTGTCATGCTTACAGGTGATGAGCAGCGAGCGGGCATGAATACAGCTGGCGCCGTGGTGATGGTGGTAGGTGGAGTGCTGCCCCTCGTGGTGTCCGTTGTCTACATGTTCCTGATGGTGAAAGTTAAGTTCCCAGCAGCTCTTGATGCTTATGAGACAAGCGATGATTCTCCGGTGCTGCCCATTTGCACGGATCAGCCTCTGACAAAGCCACTGGAAACACTTTTGTTAGCTTTTACCTCAGCGACTCACAAAACCCAGGCCTTCTTTTTTACCACCGCGACCATCAACCTCGTTTTGGTTTACTTTGATGAAAGCTGGGTGCACTTGTTTCTCGCTTTCTTGTCAGCCTTCTCGATTATCTGGCTGGTGCCCACCGTCGGACGTCTGGCACGGTTCATCCAGAATGGGTTGGATAAGCAGAAAGCCATGAAGCCTGCCTCATCATGACTTCCGTTGAGCAAAAAAATTATTATGCCGGCAGATCGAGCGAACGTCTTAAGCGATCGGCCCGTGGTAACAGGTCCCAGCAGCGACCAATGCTACTGGGTGAGATGCTCAGTTCCCACATCCAAATGACAATGGTCAGGAAACGCTTCAGGGATAGCGTTCTGTCTCTTTTGCCCGGCAGCCGAACGGCATCTCAAGTCAGGAAAGGCTCAGGATGCCGGCTAATTGTTTGGGGCTCGGATTGATCAGTTCCCGGGTGCACCGGGAAAGTTGAACTGGGGAAGGCCACCAGGCAGACCTGGGATGCCCGGTGCTTGCGGCTGTCCAGTCCCTGCAGGTTGCTCGAACAGGTCTGCACGCTTGAAACGCAACTTGGAGTACGTCGCTTCGGGGATGACGTAGTACCAGTCTGCGAATCTCGCATTCAGATCACGAACTCGTCGTTGGGCATCTTCCAGACGATCTTTCCGTTCGTCCAGCATTCGCTGGTTCTGCTTGATTACTTTTTCTTGCTCTGCTTCAAGCATTTCCTGCCATTCTTCTTCGGTCAGCTCTTTTGACTCTGGCTGTACGTCAGCGTCATCTTTGGGTGCAGCGTTGGTAGCAGGCTCGGTCGCTGGTGGAGTGGACGGTGGAGAATTTGCGGTGTCTCCGTTGGAAGTGTCGTCTTGTGAAGTGGCAGCTTCCGTTTTGTCCTTCTTGTCAGGTTCGGTTGCTACAACTGCTTCATCAGCGTTTGTGGCGGGGCCACCATCTTCTTGTTGCTGCGCCTGACCGGTTCCCGTTGCTTCACCGCTACCGCTGGACTTTGAGACTCCCGTCTCCGTATCGGCTTTATCTGGTTGCGTACCAATTTCGTCAGTCGGCTCTGGCTCGGTCCCAGCATCTTCTGGGGTTTCGGCTTGCGGTGCAGCGTCTACTTCGGGCTTCTCTTCGAGGGCTGGGGTGCCGGCTGGTTCCGAGGTGGGCTGTGGAGTTTCGTTTGCAGGTTGAGGCGTTTCGTTTGCAGGTTGAGGCGTTTCCGGCTTCTCATCAGTTGACGCTTCTTTTTTGTCTACTGCGTCGGCTTCAGGCACACTCACCTCCGGATTTTCCTTAACTTCACCCTCGGACACATTTTCCGGAGCAGGTGTCATCTTTGCCTTCAGCTCCTCAACTGTTTTGGGAACAGCTTGTAGCTCGGGTGGCGGAAATTGTGTGTCGTCGACCTTGGTCGTGACGAGTAGGTATCGGTTGACTCCTGCCTCGCTGTCGGCATTGCTATCCTCGATGCCGGAGATGTTTCCAAATCGAAGGATGTACTTCACGCCTGTATTCAGGATTACATCCAATTCGCCATTCGCAGATAGAATCTCAATCTCACCGTTGGGCCCCGATGGAACAGGGTAGAAGCCTCTTTGTGCGAGTGAGTTCACTGCTTCCTTGTCCGTGAGCAAATTTTGATCAGCACGAAGCGTTTCACTCATTCCGTCTGGTTTCCGAACGACATCGGCGATCTGTAGATCATCCAACGCGGTCTTGAGTTCATCTAATTTCGTTTTGTTCAGAGGCGCAAGCGAGGCGAGATCGGCAGCAACGGGAGCCGCGCCGGGACGACTCGCGTCATAATCCATCAGGCTGTTCAGTTTCCACTCGGTGCCGTCCAGTCCTACGTCCGCTGTATAGTTTCGTGTGAGACTGATCTTGCCACCCATCGCGAGCGAGGCGTTGTAATCAAGGATTTCCAAACTGGAAAGCTCGATGCTGCTGAGTTGCAGCAGATCGTTGTCGATCCATTCTCGAAACGCGGTTGTGAGTGGGCTGTCATCAAAACGTACCACATAAACAGGGTCTTGCCCCGGCACGCGGACATAGCGTTGCGAAGGATCGTCCTTGGGCACGTCACCGATGATCAGTTCAGCAATGGTCTGTTGCTTGCCGTCCTTGAGAGTCACGAGGCGTCCGACACCCTCGTCGCCCACTTGCAGGTCCTCAAGCTTGGGTTCAGCAACGCCCAGGTCGTCATGGTCTTCTGCCTTGTCTGTTTGGGTATCCAGTACCTTCAGAGCAACGAACGCATTCGCGGCATTCTTCATCTGCTCGAGTGCGTCCGCTGGATATCCATCCCGTGATGGAATCGTCCACTCCTCCGTTTCCGGATCTTTGCGAACTTCAAACGTACTTAGCTGTCCGGTTTCATCGTCGAAGGTGACAATTTTCATACTGGACGCCGCAAGCGGGTCTGTGAATTGCTCGAACAACGCGGTGCCAACACGGGACTCCGATTGCTCCGCGGCTCTTGGCCATGAAACAAATGCGGCAACCATGCTGATGGCGATAGCGACACCGGCAAAAATCAAAGTTTTGATGACTTCAGTCACGGAACTCGTCTCTCTATTTCAAACGGCTTTTGCTGATATTTTCACGTTCACGTAGACGCCGAGAGGCAAATACGATCACGCCAACGCATAGTGGTGGGATGCAGGGCAGGGCAACTGCCCACACCTTCACCTGATTTTGTATCTTTGTGACATCTTCGGCGGCACTGCGCTCAATCTCACTGATCTTGTACTCGCGATCAAGTTCAGACTTGGTGCGTTTGACATCGAGCTTTCGCTGCTCTCGCTCCTGCAATGTTTGGAAACGTTGCAATTTTGCGTTCAGCTCGGCTCGAGGCACCTTACCATCCACACTTTGCTTTTGCAGACCTTCCACCTCTTCGCGGAGTTTCTGGAGTTGCTGATCCATTGACTCCTGTGCTTCTCGCATCGTCGTGTCGTACTCGGTCTGGTAAGCCTTGCTTTCGTTCATGACCTTGCGGCGGGCTTCGTCTTTCCGAGCGTCAATCATTCGCAAGCTGGCAAAGATGGGCTCGTGTTTCCGCACTTCGATGAAATGGGTATCATCGGTCAGCCAGTCGAC
>DOPG01000396.1 GCA_003513555.1 Rhodopirellula sp.
GCGATGTTTTTGTTGGTCGCAGAGCTCACCGAATGACCGCTGAGCAATTCATGGATGCGGTTTGGCAGTTAACAGGAGCGGCACCTGCAACCATTGATGCTCCCGTCGTGCGAGGTAAAGTGGATTTGGCTGTGGCAGACCAAGTCGACTTGCAGGGTGAGTGGCTTTGGGGGCAGTCCCAGGCGGGTGGTAAGCCATCGCCAGCTGGTGAAACCCTGATTTTCCGCACAGAGTTACGTGTCCCTCAGGCAATCAAAACAGGCGTGGCGGTGCTGACCGTTGACAATGCCTTCGATTTGTATATCAATCGACGTCAGGTCGTGTCCGGGGATGAATGGAGCAAGCCACAGACCGTCGCACTGACCAAGTGGCTGAAGGTGCAGAAAAATGACACGGAACCGGCAAATCAGATTGAGATCATTGCCCGCAATGCTGGTTCAGGTCCGAATCTGGCAGGTTTGTTTTTTGAAGCACATCTGACCCTGGAAGATGGCTCCAGCATCACGCTCGCATCGGGTACGGATTGGACCTATAGCGATGAGGGGCAAGCGAAAAAAAAATTGCGAACAGGAAAGCTCCGTGGTCCCTGGAAGAAGGTTGTCAGTGCCGGACGCCCGTCGGTTTATGCGGGTGTCGATGAAAAACTGCGAGCCGGCTTGGCTCGAGGAAAAATGGGTGATTTGCTGATGGTTCGTGCGGGCTTGGTAAAAAGCGATTTCTTGATGCGTTCGCTGGGTCGACCCAATCGTGATCAGATCGTTACGTCCAGGCCGGCAGATTTGACCACCTTGGAAGCCATTGATCTTTCCAACGGAGAAACCTTGTCGCAGGCGCTACACTCAGGTGCTCAGCAGTATGCGGATAGCGAAGTGTCAGACCGCGAGTTGGTGCATCGGATTTTCATCGCCGCTTTGACGCGACCGCCCACGAGCGAGGAATTGTCAGTGTGTCTTGATGCATTGAGGCTGGCAAACGTGGAAGGTGAGGATGAGTTGGCTGCGAGGGAACTCGTGGTGGAGGATCTGTTGTGGGCGGTTTTTATGATGCCAGAGTTCATCATGATAAGGTAATGTTTGGGACGGCCCTGATGGTGATGAGCCGAGGCGGGTATTGGGTGCCGTCCTTGGAAGTGAATTTTTGCTAGCCATGATAAGCATGCGAGAGATAATGAAAGTGGAATTGGAAGAAGCGATCGCGAGACGGCGTTTTCTCAAGAGCATGGCTGCCGCGGGTACAGCGACCATGGCCATGGGCGCACCGAAAACGTTAACTGCCAAGGACGAGGTGGTGCAGCCAGACGCAACCGCTGATTCCTGTATCTTGATTTGGATGGGTGGTGGAATGGCCGCCCCGGATACTTTCGATCCGAAAACGTATGTTCCCTACGAAGTTGGATTGCCCGTTGAAAAAATGGTCAGCACGTTTCCGGCGATCGATACAGCGGTCGACCAGATCAAAATCTGTGAAGGCCTTGAAAATATTGCATCGGTGATGGATCGAGCGACGTTGATTCGTTCGGCTGTGCAGCCCGATCTCGGCAGTATTCTGCATTCTCGGCATCAGTATCATTGGCATACCGGGTATGTCCCGCCACAGACGGTGGCATGTCCTCATCTGGGAGCCTGGATGGCAAAAGTGTTGGGGCCAAAAAATCCAGTCATTCCACCTTTTATTAACATCGGCCAGAGGCTTGAAGGCGTTGGTGAAAAAGAGGAGCTTAAAGCCTTTACAACTGCAGGTTTCTTTGGCAGTGAATTCGGTCCTATGAATCTCCCGTTTCCCGAGCAGGCCTCGCAATCCGTCCTGCCACCCAAAGGGATGAGTCCCGGTCGCTTCTCCAGTCGGGATCGTCTGTTCAGAAAACTTGTGGCGGAGAGTCCACAGCGGGAGTTCGCAAGTGACTTTCATCAGGAGTCGATTTTGCGTTCAATGGACAACGCGTATCGGCTTTTGAGCAGCAAGGAACGGTCGGCGTTTGACATAACGCAGGAACCAAAAGAAAGCTACGAGAAATACGATACCTCGAGGTTTGGGCGAGGCTGCTTGCTAGCCAGACGGTTGGTCGAGTCCGGAGCTAGGTTTGTAGAAGTGACCACCGAGTATGTGCCATTTCTGCACTGGGATACTCATGCCGATGGTCATCGAACTGTTGCCCGTATGCACAGCGAGATGGATCGCCCAATAGCACAGCTGATCCTTGATCTTGAATCGCGTGGCTTGCTGGATCGGACCTTGGTGATCATTGCGTCCGAGTTCAGTCGCGATGCGATTGTAGAGGGGCGTCCCGGTTCATCGGCGAATGACCAGGCAACTCATAAAGTTGACAAGCTGGCAGACATGAAGCATTACGGGCTTCATCGGCACTTCACGGGTGGTACAAGTGTGGTGATGTTTGGAGGTGGGGCCAAACGCGGCTTCCTGTATGGCAAGACTGCTGACGAGCGACCGTTGCTTGCGGTCGAAAACCCCGTCACCGTCACTGATATGCATGCCACGATCATGCAGGCGATGGGTGTTAGTCCGAAGACTGGTTTTGATATTGAGGGGCGGCCGTTCTATGTGACGCAGGATGGGAAAGGAAAACCGGTCATGGACATTTTTTCCTGAATCCGATTCTGGTCAAACGGCAGACTCTCAAATGGGAGGCGGGGTACACAGAGTGCACCGTATCGTCGACAATCAGCGCGTCTCAACGTCCCGCAGGAAGGTAAGCGACGATGGCTCGAAACGAACAACTCATCCGACAGCACAAATTGTTGCAACTACTCGAATACTCACGATTTGGGCGAACGCTCGATGAGTTGCGGGCTGACTTGGTTGCCGATTTGGGGCTGTCGAATTTGCACGAGCGAACGGTTCGCAGGGACGTAGAGGCGTTGCAAGCGGCTGGATTTGATATTCAAAACGACACCGTTGAAAGAGGCAAGGTTTATAAGCTCGGTCCCAACAACACCGGGGTGCATGAGATCGGGATTTCGGCTACCGAGTTAATCGCACTGTCGATTGGCCGTGAACTGTTGTATCCATTGATCGGAACGCAATACTGGCGGGGCATTGAATCGTTCTGGAACAAGGTGCAGGAGTCTGTCCCCAATGGAGTTTTCGACCACTACGCGCGGTATCGCAAAACGCTGCACGTGTTTGGATCGCCACAGAAAAGTTATGAGAAGCAGGAAGGCATGCTCAAGACAGTCCATCGTGCCATTCTTGAGCATCGAGTGGTGGAAATCGAGTACGAGTCGGTCGGCAAGCCCGCATCAACACGGCGGGTCGAGCCCTACGGATTGGCGGTATATCAAAGTAGTATTTATGTAGTTGCCGCTGCCCCTGAAGTGGAAGATCCAGCTGATCGCTTGCGACATTGGAAGCTGGACCGCTTTCGGCATGCCACGGCGTTAGACGAATATTTTAAGCCTGATCCAAACGTTGATTTGTCAGAGCATCTCGGCAAATCAATTGGGATTTTTTCCGGGGAAGAGCCAACTCTGGTGCGAATCAAATTGGGGCAGCGAGCAGCGGCGTGGGTGCGCGAAGATCCGTGGCATCCTGAACAGAAATTGGACGCTCAGGAAGACGGTGTTGCAGTCCTGACGGTAC
>DOPG01000059.1:0-740 GCA_003513555.1 Rhodopirellula sp.
GCCGACACCGCCTGAACCCCCTGAAGCGAATCTGGTTTCGCGTTCGATTAGCCCGCGAAACATTTCTTCGGCAACTATCAATTTCACATTTTCTGCAACAGATCAATCATGTCTAACGTCGCAACGGCTCTTCTTAGCCTGTTATTTTATGACATTGTCTTTCTGCTCGTCTTGGTGGCCATCGTGGCGCTGCTCTCAGCCACCAAACGGGCTGCGTTCGCGGTGATGAAACGCAACTTCACCGGCTACTTCAGTAACCCGACAGGCTATGTCTTCCTGTGCATTTTTGTTTTTCTGACATCGCTTGCAGCGTTTTGGCCCTACGAGTTTTTCAATCAGAACCTGGCAACACTGGATCAACTGAACTTCTGGTATCCACTGATCATGTTGATTTTCATACCAGCGATCACCATGAGCATCTGGTCCGAAGAGAAACGCCAAGGAACGGATGAACTGCTGCTAACCCTGCCCGCGGACGATTTTGATATCGTGATCGGCAAATACATGTCAGCCGCTGCAATTTTCACTGCATCGCTTTTGTTCAGCCAACTTAGCACTTTTGGTACTCTTGCCATCCTGACCGAAGGCGGCTTGGACATTGGATTGATCTTCAGCAGTTACATCGGTTACTGGTTCGTCGGGCTCTCGATGCTTGCAATCGGCATGGTGGCATCGTTTCTCACCGGGAATTTGACTGTCGGGTTCATTCTGGGTGCCATGTTCAATGCTCCCTTGGCTTT
>DOPG01000059.1:935-2748 GCA_003513555.1 Rhodopirellula sp.
AAGGTGCCTTGTTCAATGCTCCCTTGGCTTTCGCATCACTAGCTGAGTCATTCAGTCCCAATCGTGCCGTGGCATCATTGATAGCCGGTGCTGGCATCGCTCGACCGTTTGACGACTTTGGTCGAGGCGTCATCAGCAGTTCTTCGATTGTCTACTTTTGCTTCGTTGCCGCTATCGCGCTGTACACATGCATGGTGTTGATCGGTCGCCGACACTGGACTGGTGGGAAGGACGGAAACGCGATGGCATGGCAGTATTTAGTCCGGATCGGGGCACTGATTGCCATCACAACGAGCTGCGTAATCTTGGTCCGCAACTGGGACTTTGTCAGGCAGGATCTGACCGAGGGACAAGTGAGTTCCTTGGCTCCTGCTACCAAACAATTGATCCGTGAACTTGATGGTGACCGCCCGGTCGTGATTGATGCTTTTATCAGCAAAGATATTCCGGAAGTATATGCACGAACTCGATACGAGCTGATCAACCTGTTGAAGGAATTTCGCAGCGAAGCAGCAAAGAGAAATCGCACCATCGAGGTCAATCTTTATGACGACATCGAGCTATTCAGTGATGACGCTGCTCTCGCGGCCGAACGTTTCGGAATCCAGCCGGTCAGCCGCATGGTTCGAGAGAAAGGGACCGCCCAGCAGAAACAGCTGATCATGGGGGCAGCATTCAAGTCGGGGCTCGAAAAAGTCACCGTACCGATTTTTGAGTACGGTATCCCCGTCGAGTATGAACTGGTTCGATCGATCAACACCGTGGCGTCGGGTAAACGGAAACGCATCGGCGTGGTCGCAACCGACGCGCGACTGATGGGCGGCACAGTCATGCAAGGCATGTCAATGCAGCAGGTCAACCGACATTTACTCATCGACGAATTGGCCAAGCAATACGAGGTGGAAGAGGTTGATCTCAATTCTCCCGTCACTCGCGGCTTGTACGATGCCATGATTGCCGTTCAACCTTCATCTTTAGCACCTGCACAGCTTGATCGTTTAGTGCAAGCAGTGGAAGCAGGTGTCCCGGTTGCAATCTTCGAAGACCCTGCTCCTGTAGGAACTGGATATATCACCCCCACCAGCGCGCCCAAGCAGGCACCAGGTGGAATGTTTGGCGGCGGGGGCCCCGCGCCCAAAGGTGACATTCGCAAGCTTTGGGACGCACTTGAAATAAACGTTCCAGGGCAAGCGAACGCCCAAGGAATGTATACGCCCGACTTGGTCTGGCAGTCTCACATGCCTTATGAAGTTCTGAAGGACAGTGCTAACGAACTTTGGATCTTTGTCGACGAGGCAAATCCGAGTGTTACCGAACCCGGTCGTTCTTTAAGTAGTGACAGCATCATCACGGCGGGCATGAAAGAAGTGCTTGCCATCGTGCCCGGTGCCGTGGAAGCGAAAGCTGACTCCAAGTTGACACACATCCCCCTGCTCCGAACCGGAACAGAAAGTGGACTGATCAACGGCAATCGAATGCGGGACTTGATGACGGGTGGTGTTACGTTTGCTGAAGTGGTCTCGGGCACTCGTCCTGAACTGCCCATCGCGATGGCAATTGAGGGTAAAGAAGATGTCGAAGGAGAAGAAAAATCCATCAAAGCGGTCTACGTCTCGGACGCAGACCTGATGCTTCCCGAGTTCTCCATGATTCGAGCCGACCCAGATACGTTGACCGAGGCACGCTTCCAATTCCAAAACGTCACATTTGTATTGAACTGCATCGACTGGCTCACCGACGAAACTCACTTTATCGAAGTTCGAAAGCACGAGCCCATCTTCGCAAGCTTGCGTATGATTGATGCTCGAAAAGA
>DOPG01000162.1 GCA_003513555.1 Rhodopirellula sp.
GATGCGATTGCTCGGTATCTCGCGAGTAGCTTCGGGTTTTGGATGATACGTTCCAGGAGAGGATTTCTTGTGCCTCGTGGGATTGGCCATGCGGCATTCCAATCCTCAAGTACGAAAACTTTTCCGAAGGCGATTTCACAGAATCCAACATCGAGATCCCACGGCAAGTAATTCCACTTGGCTGCTGTGGAGGCATCTGTTGGAAAGCGGTACAGGTAATAATTATGCGGGCCCCAACCAGTTAATTGATCGAAGGCTCCAGATAGCAGCATGACGGCGGTCGTTTGCAGGAAGTCATCAATTTCAAAATGCTGCGAGAGCATCTGTTCGAAGTTTTCGTTTGGAACCTGATTGATACGTTGGATGAATGTCAGAAGTTCAAGGACTTCGTCTTCCGACTCTGCCTGTTTGTTTTTGGGTTCAAACGCTTTGCTGTAATTGTTGGGATTGTCACCCACGTACCTTAAGTCACCGCCCGGGCCACCGGTGTCGTTCTTCCATAGCCCGCCAGCTTGCCCCGGGAAATGACGACTGATGAATGAGTCGTCAATTCGTTCAGCGTTGACGTAAACACCAGCGAACTGGTTGTTCACGTAGAGCTTGGCAAAGTTGCAGCGATGTACTGTGTGTCCAAGTTTCCGCAGGATGTCAGTGATGATCGGTTCGCTGAACAGACTGCCGAATTGAACGCCGTTGTCCATTGAAATACGCTCCAATCCAAGGAAGCGTTGTTTTTTCTTGTATTTGCTGACTTTGATCAGGTAGCTGCGTTTATGCCTCTGGTTGGGATTGGCGGAGCTGTTGCCTTTAAATCGTACTCCGACTTGGTTTATCGTTTGCCCATTCCAGCTCAGTTGAGCCGGGACATAGATGCACTCCGGCAGCGCTGCATGCATCTTTTGTTGGTCAATGTCCGAGATTTGAAGGCGAACGGTTTGTACTTGATCGGGCGAGTAAAATGCTTCCTGATTTCGGTTGTTATTCGCTGTCCACAGCAATTTACTTGCAACCTGATCTTCGGTTGTGAGTGGTGAATCAGAAATGTCGGGGGTTTGCGCGACAATCCTCGAGCCTGCTGTATGAATCAGTAGCAGCGTGGCTGTAATCAGAATTTTTGACGGCATGGCCATTTCCCTTAGTAAAAGCAATCTTGGAGCCGTTTTATGCTAGATCATGGTCTGCAAAATGAGCAAGGTCCTGCTTGGATGAAAGCTGTGACTGTTTAAGACGGAACACGCTGGGGAGATGCCGTTCCACCGCAATAAATCTGCTCGATTGCTGCAGGCTTGCTTGCAGAACAGGTGATGCGGTTTTTGATGGGAAGGCATGTCAAGAAAATGAACTCGGTCAGTATGGAATCGTCCAATTTGAAGATCGGTTCACTGATTCTTGGCCCGGTTACTTGGCTCCGCTGGCGTCTCTGAGCTAGCGGGGCGTAGGGTGATTGCTCGCAGATCCATCAGCCAGCCGTTAATCTCAGCTTCAGCTCCGAATTGAATTGCGGCTGTGCCCTTTTCCAGTTTAAGTATCCCGATGTTGAGCTCGTGATACTCATCCCAGCTACCGGTAGTCGCGACAGTGGCCCGCAATGTTTGGTTTGAGGAGCTCAAGCGGCAAGTGTTCTCTGCGGCAACATCGGGGCAAGCGTAATCCACAAGGACTTCGTAATCACCACTTGCTGGAACTTCGATGATCCACTTTACGAACTCATCGCTTTGATTCCAGAAACCTATATTCCCGTATGTTTTTTCAAACCGAAATTGTTCGCCATGCATTTGACATGCTGCTGCCTGTAAATGCAGGGTGCCGTCTGCATTTGGCTTGACCGTTACGGGAACGTTTCCAGGTGGCGACGTGTATGAACCGCCCTCTTTGAATTCCGACCCCCCATTGAGAAATGCGATCAGATGAGTCATATGCTCAGGCGTGATGTTTTTTTCCATACCTTCTGGCATCAACGACTGGCCGGTTGTCTGGAGCCTTTCAATATCGCTGCGAAGAATTGTTTGCGTTTTCCCATCGGCAAGCAGTAACTCGATTGCAGTGCTCGTTTCTCCCGCAATGATCCCCGCGTGCACAACACCGTCAAAGGTAAGCACACTGTAGCTGAGGTACTTGTCCTCAACCGCTGCACCCGGATCGAGGATGGCTGTTACCAACGCGTTGGCTGAACGATTTTTTAAAGTGGTCAAGTCCGGTCCGACTTTATTACCGATGCCTTTGAAATGGTGGCAGGTGCCACAATGCTGTGTGAAAATTTGTTTTCCAAGAGAAATCTCGCCATTGGGGGATATCGATGATTGGTATTCGCTGATGAGTTGGGTGCGTTCTTCTGATGTTTGGGATGAGTCAAATAGTTTTTTTGCTTCTACTTGCAGTTCCTTATCAGGATGACTGGTGAGTCGTTGCCGATGCAGCAAACTAAGCGAGTTGATGGGGATCGCTTTGGTGCTCAGTGCTGAAAGTAGTGCGCGGGCTGTTGATTCACGTGACAACAAACTTTCGACGGCGGCGGTACGAACCCTTGGACTCATGCCGGTGAATCGCATTAATATCTTCTGGGGGTTGGTCGGGGTGAGAATTTTTGTGGTTGCTGTCTGTATCTCGATGGGCTCGTTGCTGGACAAGAGTGCGAGTAGGGTTTCGGTGTGCTTGGCCTTGCGTCCCGATAATTCGATTGCGGCAATCCGGGGAGTGATCGCCATCTCATCGTCGTTTGCTGTGGTCAAAGCCTGTGACAACGCCTTGTCAATTCTTTCCAATGTCTTGGATGGCAATTTGTTGTTCTGGCGGTCCATTACAGTCAGTATCGATGCAAGCGAACGCATACTGGCGACGGATGTCGGGGAGGATTCCAGTTGTCTTAAAAGCTCACTCACGACACGATTCAAAAATGGCACATTGTTCATTCGTGATGCCATTTCCAGGATGGTTGGTCGAAATGATTTCGCGATTACAGGGGATTTTGAAATCGCAGCATAGAAAGGAGACAGGTTTTCTCGATGAAGCGAACTGATGACCGCCGCCTTCAAGTAGGGAGCGTCTTGTGTATTCAAGGCTAAGGCAGCGAGGCCCATAACACCTTGGTCTCCGGGGGCAGCTCCGAGCGTGTAGGCGAGTTGCAAGAGCACCATAGGATCCCTATCTCGGGTCAGGCGTT
>DOPG01000242.1 GCA_003513555.1 Rhodopirellula sp.
TTGTCAGTTTGGCGATCTGATCCACCTGCCAGGATGATGTGAGCGTTGCAATGTCCATCTCGAGACTGATGGTCTGCCCCTCATGGTCTTGATTGGAGTGACGGCGGCTGTAATTGATGACCGTGGTTTCTTCCGCGATCGCATTGGGAATCGACACCTTGCTTTCAGGTGTCTGCAATTCCATCGACCGCAAGCCGATTTTTGAAACGTAGCCAAGCGTGTTGCCAACTTTGCAGAATTCACCCACACGCACAGGTCGATCGGTTTGAATGGAAAATCCAGCAAAAATATTGCCGAGTAATTTTGAGGCGCCAAGACCAATGGCCAAACCAGGGACGGCTGAGAATGCAATCACGGTGGAGGCTGGAAGCCCCAGCATGATCAGCGATCGATAGATCAGTGCAATGGCAGAAAGAACGCCGAGAGCGCGGCAACTGGGCATGAGCAGATTGCCAATGCGTTTGACCGACACCTCAGACTTCCTGTCTCCAAAGTGGGAGATGACGACAGTGAGTGTGCGACCAATGGCTTCAAAAAAATAGAAGGCGATGACACCTGCAATGGTGAACCACAGAACGTAATTGACGTAGATCTTGAAGAACAAAAGCTGGCCGGTGAGATTCACATATTCATCCACAAAAATCTCGAGTAGATCAGTGAGCGGCAGGATCGGAAGTAGCAATAAAAATCGTTTCCATGCTTTGACGCCATCGGCCCAGTCGCTTTTGACTTGGAGCGTTTGATTATCGTTTTGCCGATTGTATGAGTTGAGGACCTTCCTGATCAGTGTGAAAACGATGAGGGCATAGACGATCAAGGCGCCAATTGCCAGAACGGATTGAAAGATCGTTTGCTCGCCGATTCGAATGTTTTTAAAGTTGAGAATTGGTTCTGGTAAATTTAAGTACCATTTTGGCGGCACCAGATAGCCGGGGTTGTAAATGTAGTCTGAATAAAAGAATGGTGTTGTGAATTCATTCTTGCTTTCTTTGATCGACCTATCGTAGATCTTCATGAATTTATTGCGAATATTTTTAACTGTTGATTCGGCGAAATAATATTCAACGCCGCTCTCGACATCCTCTTCGCTTTGTTTTGTTGTCAGAGTGATGGTTGTTCCTGGTAAACGCCAGCTTTCGTTTTTGCTTGGACGGGTCTCAATGATGTTCTTCATCTCTTCACTGTCTGGAATGACAATTTGAGACCTTGCATTGTTGAACACGTAATCCAGGACGTGTTTCAGCTCAATGGCTGCCTCTTCCGCCATCACAGTGCGCACACTCGGTGGAAAGCCAGATGTATCCAGTGCCTCAATGCAATTCTCAAACAACGCTTCCGTGTTATCGATGGTCTGTCGTACGGGGGCCGACCAGATCAGGCCTGGATCGGTTTGGCTCTGTTCGGCAATGCTGTGGGTGGTTTCTCCCACATTGGCCATCGCTGCGTAGAAATTCAGAAGCGTCTGCTTCGGGCTGTTTCCCCTGATCTGGCCGAGCGGTGCATAGGACCATTGCTCCGCTTTGATCAGCAGATCCTCGTAGAACGGTTGTTCCTGAATCGGGATCGCCTGCTTCAGGGAGAGTTCCAACATGCGTGGCGCCGCCGTCGCTAACCCGCTGCTCCAAAGAATGCAGACCACTGCCACCAGCCAGGTCACAAATGCGCGCTGCAGCCACCCGCGGGGCCGACGCCGACCGGACTGTTTCATGGAGTTCAGGTCATGCGGATGGACGATGGGTTCCCACCCAACCCTTGATAGGCCCTGTCAGATGGTTTGCTGTTCAGCATGGACAGCAAACCATCGCTGTCTTAGCTGACTTGAATGATCTGGTTGGTTTCAATCTCTTCGGGGCTCATTCCAGAAATTTCGAGATCGATGCCACCGGCCAAGAGTTGTGTCCCCGAATCGACTGCAGTGAGGCTGTAATTCTCTGCCCAGGAGGGCAGCAGAACAGTATCTCCCTGTTGATCGGAAAGGTCTCTGATCAAGATTGTGGCTGCTGATTGTTGATCCACATCCAGCCTGAACACGTCGGCTCCCTTGCCACCTTTCATGCTTTTGTTGCCATCACGTGCAATCAGTTCGTCATTGCCTTTGCCGCCGATCAAGGTGTCGTTTCCTTGGCCCGAACGAAGCGTGTCATCACCTTGTTCACCTTTTAAGTGATCCGCTCCGGCACGGCCTCTGATCAGATCGTCCCCTTGCCTGCCCTTGATCTGGTCATCCGTCTTGGATCCTTTCAACGTGTCATCACCAGAGGTCCCTGTGATGGTGTTGACACTGGTGGAGGTATCACCGTGATGACCTTGCTGATTAGGGGCTGGGGGAGTTGGGATTCCATCCTTGAGTGAGCTCCTTGCCTGTTCAATTGTTTCCTCGTCAGCTTCTTTGAGTTTGCCGCGGATATCACCAAAAAATGTCTGCCCGGTTGTATGAAGATTCAAATAAAGTTCACCTTTATTGGCAATCGTTTCCATCCCTGAAATTGTCTTCACCTTCCCATAGGCAGGAAACTCCGGATCGATCAGCACACCCTGCAGGAATGCATCGGGAAGGCTTTCGATGCCATCCAGTGTGGCCTGAATGTCGGCAGCCGTGAGTTCCAGCTGAAAGATGCCGTCATCCTTGAAGTTTTCAATGATGTCAGTCGCATAGGCGAAGTCGATCAGAATCGGGCCGAGTTGGTCTGGCTTGCCCGCGTGAATATGAAACATATTGATCGAATTCAGGTCCAGATCCGTGACCTTCACTTCCACAAAAGCCTTGCTTAGATCATTGAGAAAGCTCAGTCTTGCGTAACCTCGTTCGTCGCGTTCCGAGCGTGAACGCGATGGTTCAGTGGACAGGAAGGTTTCGGGCGTGATTGGAGGGGCTTCCTCTTCTTCTCCAGGCTCCTGCCATGGACTCATCCAGGTTTCATAGACATAGCCAATCTCGTCCCAGGAGGAGACATCGAGATCTGAACTCGTCACGGAAATGTCTGAAAAGCTCTAAACAAATTTTGAGGGTCTGCATGAGGCGTTTCTGCCAATTTTTTGATTTTTTTTAGCTTGGTTTGTACGCCTTAACCCACTGCGTTGAACACCACTTTGGGCTTCAATTGTCCATCGTCCCGATGACCAATCCCTGCGATTGTTCCGTCTGGATTGCACACAATGACGGCATCACCCGGCCCGGGCTGCACGGCGATGCGTCGTCCGCATCGCCAATCCATCTGCTCAGCCACGCTCAGCAGGCGTTGCGGTAAGTGGCTTAACGCCAGAAGGGGTGATAAGGGTTCAGGGAGTCTTTCGGGCTGCTCGGGTTCCGGTAAAGGCTTGGCCTGATCCTCACGGAAGCCGAGAGCTTGGGTGCGGCGCAGGGAGGCGAGGCTCCCGCCACATCCCAACATGTCTCCGAGATCTCTTGCGATCGAGCGGATATACGTCCCTGAAGAGCAGTGCACCTCCAGTTCCAGCTGTCCGCTGGCCTGGTCCCAGTGCAAGGGTGTGAG
>DOPG01000051.1 GCA_003513555.1 Rhodopirellula sp.
GCATCGTCATCACAAAATTGGCGGGATGATCCTCAGCGATTCCTCCCGTCTCCTGAATCAGTTGATCGCGATAATTGCAGGCGGTTTCGTAACGATGGTGCCCATCAGCTACGAACATGGGTCGATCTTCCATCAGCTCACTGACACGTGCCGCCACCACCTCATCCGTTACGGGCCAGAGGATGTGCCTCACGCCCAAGTGATCCGTTGATTCGATTGGCGTGACCCCTTCGGTAGCGGCGTCCAATAAGGTGATCACCTCATTGCTCGGATCAGGGTACAAGCCAAAGATCTGGCTATTGTTTTGCTTGGTGGCGGTCGTCAGCTTGAGGCGATCCACCTTAGCCTTGGGGTGCGTCTCCTCATGCGGATAAATATTGCCTTCTCCGAACGGTTGCAACCGAACGCGGCCCATGAATCCACGCCGATTGATCAGCTTACCCTCGTGCTCGAACTGCTGGTGATACACGTAATAAGCGGGCTTCTCCTCCCGCTTCAAGACGCCTTCGCTCTTCCACTGCTCAACAAATTTTGCAGCTCGCTCATACTTTTGATCTGCATCATCACCCGGTTCCTGCCGGTTAAGAATGATTCGGATCACGTTCGCTGCGTGCCTCTTATAGAGTTCATCTTGCAGTTCGGGGTCGATCACATCATAGGGGGGGGCGATCACGTCCGAGAGATTTCCAACGTGGTCAAGATTGTAGCGCAGTGCGGCAAACGGGGTAGTCTGTGGCATTTTTGAGGGGCAATCAATTTTGATTCAAGATTAACTTCAGGACTTACGAAGGCACAGATGTTAGAGCAAAAGAACCATCCCGTGCAGTAGTGGTGAAAACCACGAACATGATTCAACGCGACGGATGATAATGGCGGCCTCGTTAACATACCGTATTTCCAAGGCTGGCAAGAAACGCCGCGGCGGGGTCGAGACAGTGATCGTCGCCGCACTCGAAATCTTAATACTTGCCGGGGACACAGCAATGTTTGCTGGGTACCCACCGGCAAAGTCCAAGTTGCCAAGAAAAAAACCCAACTACCATCGCGGTAGTTGGGCTTCGTAAATCCATCTGCTGCTAAGACCGCCACCATCGGCGTGGCTGTCCGCGTCGATAGGCCTAGTAGCGGTAGTGCTCTGGCTTGTAAGGCCCTTCAACAGGTACCCCAAGGTAATCAGCTTGCTCGTCACTCAGCACGGTGAGCTTGACCCCAAGTTGCTCCAAATGCAGGCGAGCCACTTCCTCGTCCAACTTCTTGGGCAACATGTGCACTTTGACAGCGTAAGCGTCGGTGTCGCGGCTGTTCCAGAGCTCCATTTGAGCGAGCACCTGATTGGTGAAGGAGGTGCTCATGACGAAGCTTGGGTGCCCCGTTGCACAACCCAAGTTCACCAAACGCCCCTTAGCGAGGATAATGACGCTACGTCCAGAGTGCTTGAAGGTGTAACGGTCAACCGCACCAATTTCGGCAGCCTTGATCTCATCTTTGGTGACAGCACCATCAGCGACCTGCTGCTCAAGCCACGCGACATCGATTTCGGTATCAAAGTGTCCGATGTTACATAGAATCGCATCGTTCGGCATTTGCTCAATGTGGCTGCCGAGAATGATGTCTTTATTGCCTGTGGTGGTAACGAACAGACGACCTTCTTTGCATGCTTCTTCCATTGTGACTACTTCGTAGCCTTCCATTGCAGCCTGCAAAGCGTTGATCGGGTCGATCTCAGTCACAATCACGCGGCAACCATAACTTTTGAGGCTTGCCGCACAGCCTTTTCCGACGTCTCCGTAGCCGCAAACGACGGCAACTTTTCCGGCCAACATGACGTCCGTTGCTCGCTTGACACCATCAGCGAGCGACTCGCGACAACCATACAAGTTGTCGAACTTGCTTTTCGTGGCGCTATCATTCACGTTGATCGATGGAACCTGAAGAGCTCCGCTTCGATTCAGTACTTCCAGACGATGAATCCCCGCGGTTGTTTCTTCGCTGATACCGTGAATGTTGGACAGCAGTTCGGGATAACGCTCGTGCACCATAGCGGTCAAATCACCACCATCGTCGAGAATCATGTTCAAAGGCTCCCCGGATGGGAACACCAAGGTCTGCTCGATGCACCAATCAAATTCTTCGTCGGTCTCGCCTTTCCACGCGTAAACTGGCACGCCAGCGGCTGCCACTGCTGCAGCGGCGTGATCTTGCGTGCTGAAAATATTGCAGCTACTCCAAGTCACCTCCGCACCTAATTCAACCAGCGTCTCGATCAGCACTGCTGTTTGAATCGTCATGTGCAAACAACCAGCGATACGCGCTCCGGTGAGGGGCTTGCTCTCGCCGTATTTTTCCCGAAGTGCCATGAGTCCTGGCATTTCATTCTCGGCTAGCTCGATCTCCTTGCGACCGAACTCGGCCAAGCCGATGTCTTTGACTTTGTAAGGAAGCCTGTCTGTTGCGACTTGCGACACGTTTTCTCTCTTTCTCAAAAGTTGGGAATGAACATGGCGCGCCCGTGGGGCCAAGAACCCAACACGGGGACTCCCGCTGGTTCACGATCCCCCAAACGCCCTGTGGGGGTGGTGAAACATGAAAGGAAACAGTGTCGACTGCCTCGTTCCACCGCAGGTATGATAGACGGCCTTCAAGGTTTTCGCAGGGGGTCATCTTTACTGAACTGTGGTCTTTTCCGAGTGTGAATGCCGGCCATTCGACCTCAAAACGCTCACCGACGCCGTCAACGTTTGATAGCCAACACGCGGCAGCCCGATTCCTCACCCACCTCGAGCCTCGCGAACCGCCAAACCTACCGCCGATTCTGCGACAATTTGGCATGAGTTTCCTGAAAAAAACTCCGCTTAACACACATCCGCTGGATGATTGGTGCGTTTTTTCCTGCCGAGGGCGAACGCACTACGACGGCCGCAACGAGGCTAACGCGATTTCAGAAAATTGGGAAATCAAAGTGCCAGACTTCGTCCCCCGATCAGCCTCGACGCCACTCGCCGTATCAACGCTGCCTGCACCACTCTTTGTAATTGCAGCTGCAACATTTCCCGGATTTAGGCCACCCGCCAGTGTCCAAGACACATCCCCATGGTGATCCGACCATTGTCGAATCGTATCCCAGTCCAGCGTCTTCCCCGAACCACCGTGGCTCTTGCCTCCATCGGCATCAAGCAACAGATGTGTCCCAAGCGAGTTCCATGGATTCACTCGGTTTTCAATCGCTTCAATCGTCAACGGCCCCACCGGCAACTTAATTGCCCTGATCAGCTTGGTGATTCCATTGTCATGTAGGCTGCTGACGATACTGCTTTGCTCATCACCATGGAGCTGCACGGCCTCTAACTCCAATCGCTCCGAAGCTCGTAGCATGACCTCAACAGGACAATTTACGAACACGCCGATACGAGTAAGCCCCAGCTCACCGGCTTTGCTTGCAAGTCGCTGAGCCAAAATTTGTTCGGGATCAATGTAGCGACAGCTGGGTGGGTAGAAATTCAAGCCAATTGCATCAGCACCACTCGCGAAGACCGCCTCGATATCGGCAACCTCTTGAACACCGCAAATCTTGATGTGGAACATGAGCACAAACTCGTGGAAATGGACTGGTCGAAAACAGCGAGAATATCCGATAAATGACGAGGACGGACGTCGCAATGCAGTACCTAACGGAGGAAGACATGATTGCCAAATCTCGCCAAATGGCAGCCCATGACTTCCTGCTTGTATCCCTCTCAGCCGCAGTCTTAGCTCTTCTGCTGTGGCCACCAGCCCCAGCAGTCCGTGAGGTGGAAGTCCGCCGCAACGATGGGAGCCTACAAACATACCAACTCACTGCCGACGACCCTAAGCTAGCAAATCTTATCCGGAACGTACAGCGATGGTCCGACCCCAAGCACAACTCTCGAACCGCGATCCACAAGTGCAACGCAGAGCTGGGAAGCCTGTACGCCGAGCGTGCGATGCCAGTGGTAACGGAAGAGTTAAAACGAATTCTACCTGTTTCGTATTACCCCGACCACGCAAAAAAACGTGAGGCAGCGACCCAGCAGGCTGCACAATTGAAAGAGCAGCAGGCCTATTGGCTCGAATTCCAACGGTAAGCTGAACAAGCTGTGCAGACAGAACAACAACGGCAGGCGCGCCAGCAAGGCTTTGCGTGCAAACACCCCCCCC
>DOPG01000154.1 GCA_003513555.1 Rhodopirellula sp.
AACAGGAACAGCAGCGGCACGAGGCTGATCGTGGGAACTGGTTACGGACATCAAAATCATCGCCAACGGGTTCATGGCAATCTTGGGTTGCCCGCAATTGCAATCCACCACTCTTGGGTGTTGTGTCGCGTTCATTTGGCATTGGGATGGATCTTGGTATTTTTGTTGCACACGCCAGCGTCTTCACAGCCCCCCAACTCGCCACAGAACCACAAAAAATCGGCACCAGACCCGGCGGTTATCCCGGTACCATCCGCGCAAGAATTTGCTCAATACGATACCGATGACAGTGGTGGACTGTCCGAGAGTGAACTACGCCAGGCTACTGAAAACTCCGCTCCGATCATGGGCACTTTTCAAGAGCTTGACACAACAGGAGATGGGCAAGTCACACTGCAGGAGTTGTGGGCTGCGGCAAACAACGGAAAACGCAACCCTCCAGCCTCAGAATCAGCCGACCCGTTTCTACGAATTCTGCAACGAGCGATTGAGGCAATGGATGAATCCTACGATGGTTGGCAGTACCGCCCAGAGGAGACTGTCGACAGCACCACGTTCACCATTAACTACAACGCCTCAATATCGCCGGATGGGCAGCGTCGCTTGGACCGTGGCTTGATCCTCCACGCCGATGGTGATGCCAATCGCAAAATTTCGAGGGATGAAGCAGTTCGTTTTCTGGAAACACAACTTGGAATCCGTTGGATCACTGGCGATTTACTCCGGACCGAGAACGGTGATGTTGTCGATTTCGCCAACTTCCTGCGCTGCGATATCAACAAGGATGACGTGCTGACCAAGAGTGAATTTGTCGATACGTGGTGGAACAGCGAAACTGACGAGCAGGATTTCGAGTCTTTTGATATTGATGGCAATGGTGCCGTTAACCTTTCCGAATTCGCCAGACAGGAAGGTCCCTACCTTCGAAAACCAATCCAATGGTTCGAAGCAGCTGACACCAACGCAGACCATTTGCTCAGCCAATCAGAACTCCAATCCGCAATCCGCAGCCCCCGAAAACATCTGGTAGGGTCCAATATCAAAGCTTTTGATGACAATGGTGATGAACAACTATCGCTTGCTGAATATCGCGTCTCAATGTTGGCTAACTTCAACTATCCCTGGGAAATGCGGCCCAAAGACATCGACCGGGACGGCCTGCTTTCCTACAAAGAATTCAAATTCCACACGCGTGATCTCTTCCAACTTCAGCGACGATACTACTTTCATCGCTTGGACCGTGACGGCAACGATAAACTGGATCCATCCGAGTTTGATTTTGAACCTTACAAACTCCATTCTCTGTACCGTGTATCGGTCAACGGCGAACACACGGAAGAAATCTACCGCAACGACAAATTCCCGGTGGTCAGTTCACCCTCCGTATCCGCCGATGGCACATGGGTTTTGTTCGATGCTTCACCGCCCGACCGCAGCAATCTGACCCAGATCATGCTGATGAAAACAAACGGTGATGATGTACGCGATGTCTGCAAAGGACAGATGCCATCCTGGTCTGGAAAAGGATCACGATTCGTTTGCTGCCGCTATGAACAAGGGGCAAGCATTTGGATCATGAATACGAACGGCACGGCTCACAAGTGAATTGATGATGGCTGGGCTGCCCAATGGTCACCTGACGGAAAAACCATCGCGTATACCAATGACAACAGCATTCGACTGTACGACGTTGAATCCGGTGAAATCACAACAGCGCTCGCGAAGGGAGCCCACCGCTATCAGTACATTTACTGGAACATGTCGTGGTCACCTGATAGCCGACAAGTGGCATTCAAAGGCCAAACCGAAACCCACCAGGAGATTGGAATTCTATCGATCACCGGCCCTACCCATGTCAGGAAACGGTTTTCAACGAACGAATCCATGGGCGAAGATTTGGCCTGGTCACCCGATGGAAAAAGACTGCTCTTCAATATGTACTCGCCCACTCACCGTCGCGAACTCATCTTCCAACTCGATGTGGCTGGTTCGACAAAGCCCAGGCTTGTCCCCGAAATCAATACATCAATGCCCTGGACAAGCATCTGCTTCTCGCCAGATGGAAAATGGATGATTTTGGCATCACCGAACTGAACGGCCTGATTCACTCATCACATCACAAACCGAACTTTGTTTTGGATTCGCAAACTCATCGTGGTTGTTTGCGCAGAACACATACTGCGTTACAATCAACACTGGCACTGGATGAGACGTTGAATCTAGGCGTCTCTCTTATGAAGTGGCGGTGACAAACAGTCAGTATTGCGAATCAAACCCTGACGTCACCCACAACTCGCAGGCGAGGTCCAACATGGACCATGCTTTGTGATTTTCAATCGAGACATGCAAGGCAACGTCACTGCCGCTGAAGAAAACATTGGTCGCACAACCGAAATCGCGGGCAGCAGTGACGCACAAGTTTTTGATGCATCGACATTCACCAAATCATCGAAGAGAAGGCTTTGCCAAAATAAATTCTCCGCGGTGAAGCATCCATATTCACTAGGACGGCACTGTCCTGAAGATCCGTCCCAACTAACCACAACCCTTCGCGACACATGCCGAACCAAAGATCTTCCTCCACGTCCACCCTGAACTGGAAGAAGAAACTCCTGTTTGGCACTGCCAGCACCTTGTGTTTCTTTTTTGCATTGGAGCTTTTTCTTCTTCTGCTAGGCGTTTCAACGATTGCCAGCAATCGCGATCCCAGCGCGGGATTCTCCAGACAGATCCCGCTGTTAGCAGCTTCAATCAACTCTAAGGGTGAGGAAATTTTGACGACCGCTGCAAACAAAGAAAGCTGGTTTAACATCCAATCATTTCCAAAGCACAAGGCCGCGGGGACGAAACGAGTCTTCTGTGTCGGTGGTTCAACAACGTTCGGCAGACCATTTTCAGACTCGGCATCCTATGTACGCTGGGTACGGGAACTACTGGGGGCAGTGCAGCCTGACGTTGAGTGGGAAGTGATTAATGCAGGCGGCGTCAGCTATGCAAGTTATCGAGTCGCGGCGGTCATGCGCGAGCTCGCTCAATACGAACCGGACCTATTCATCGTCTATTCCGCACAGAATGAGTTTCTAGAGCGGCGAACCTATGCACGCATGTTCGAAAACCAATCTTGGTTAAACGACTTTAGCGCGATCCTACAAAGCACGCGAACAGGCTCGGTTGTCCAGCGGCTTACAGATCGCATGCGGTCCACGGCACCTGACGACGAGCGAGATACCTCGAAAACGCTCCCTGAGCGTGCCGCTGCTTTTCCCGAGGAAGTTGATGAAATGCTCAATCATTCCATCGGCCCAACACAATATCGTCGGGACGAAGAATGGCGTAAGGAAGTAATCAATGCATACCGCAGCAACACCGAAGACATGATAGCAATTTCGCGGTCCGCCGGTGCAAAGATTGCCTTCGTCACACCCGTGTCAAATCTGCGGG
>DOPG01000368.1 GCA_003513555.1 Rhodopirellula sp.
CCTTTACGGTGGCTTCGACTCACGCCAACAACACAGTACTGAACACGCTCGGTGGTGCTGACACAGTTCATGTTCAGACGACTGCCGGCAACACTGTGGTGAATACAGGAGCAGGGCCTGACACGGCGAATGTTCGTACGATTGACGCCAAGACGACGATCAATACTGGCGATGATGACGACACAATTAATGTGGGCAGTAAAGCACCTGCTTCGTCAAGCGAACTCAAGGGCATCAGCAGTGAACTGGTTATCAATGGCCAACTCGGTGATGACACCCTGAACATCGATGACAGAGGAAACACTGACCCCGCCAAGGGACAGATCAAGACCAGATCACCCACGGAAGTCACCGGATTTGAAATGGCGGGGGTCATTCGTCATGAAACTGTTGAGGCTGTCAATCTGACAGCAGGGGATGCTGGGACGACTTTATTGATCGATGGCACTGCGGCGTACTCAGTCACGAATGTTTGGGCTGGTGATGGCCCTGATGTGATTAATGTTCGAAACACTGGCGGTGCGGTCAACTTGCGTCTTCAGTCTGGTGATGATTTTGTGAACATTGGTTCCGAAGCACCCGGAATTGACGGCACATTGAATCAGATTGGTGACTTGATCACCGTGCATGGTGGATCTGGCCTTGATGTCCTCAACCTCGATGACACCTCAGATGCCCAAGCCAACAATGGTGTTTTGACTAATGCCAAAATCACTGGCTTAGGGATGGGACAAGGTGTTTCCTATTCGGAATTAGAGAGCCTTGAGATTTCGCTTGGGCAAGGTGATGATTCCGTGTCCGTGACTGGTGCCATGGTTGGTGGTGATATACCGGCCGTGAGCGCGTTGAACACAGGCGGTGGAGCGGACAAAGTGACCGTTGAGTTGGCACTCGATGTTGATGGAGCGTTCGCACTGAACGCTCAGTCGGGCGAAGACGATATCGATGCATCAAAATCAACCGCTCCGCTGGTGATCTTTGGCGGTGCGGATGCCGATACGATCCTTTCCGGGATGGGGCCGGATCTTTTGATTGGTGACCGAGGCGTGGTTGATTATCGCGACGAGCAGGGCCAGTTGATTCGTCGGTTGGGAATTGGCCTCGAGGAGCGAACTGTTTATGACGCAGGTAAAGCTGAGAATAAACTGGACGTCCCGTCGCAACAAACTGCGAGCAGTAGTTTTGCAATGAGGGCCATCGAAATCCGAGACTTGCAGATTGGGGGCAATGACACAATCTCAGGTGGTGATGGCCCAGATCTGATTCTGGGTGGAAAAGAGGATGATGACATTAGCGGCGGTGATGATGGAAGTCGCGACATCATTCTTGGTGATAGCGGTGATCTGGTGTTTGATCCGCAGGGTCGGCCCATCAAGATTACATCCAGCGGACACCAAAATGGAGGCGCTGATACGATCGACGCAGGCAATGGAACGAACTATGTGATCGGTGGTGATTCAGGAGACACGATTGTCGGCTCCAGCGGGCTTGATCTCGTGTTGGGTGATAACGGCAGTCTGATCTGGGATACTTCGGTTGATCCGCCTGTGCTCACCGAGATTCGATCCACAGAACCAGAGTTTGGCGGTGATGATGTGATAAAAGGAGGCGATGGCACAGATGTCATTCTTGCTGGCGCTGGAGGTGACGTGGTTGACGCCGGCACCGACAACAGCAGTGATTTTGCGGTGGGCGACCACGGATACGCGTTGTTTGATGGCCAGGGTCGCTTGATTGAAATCGGTACGGCTTTCCATCAATACGGTGGTGACGATGACCTGACTGCTGCTGATGGCAGAGATTACTTGATTGGGGGTGCTGGCTCTGATGAAGTGACTGCCAACGGTGGCGAGGACGTGATTTTGGGTGACACCGCGCGATTGGTTTGGAGTCAGGAATATAATCCACCTCTGTTGGTGCAGGTCACAACTCCGTCTGAAGATACGGCTCATGGTGGCGATGACACAATTGACGCCGGTGGTGGAAATGACCTGGCGTTTGGTGGTACGGGAAGCGATACCATCTATGGTCGCTCGGGGGATGACGTGTTGTCGAACTATCAGGCCAACTTCAGGCTACCTTTACCTGCGATGCCAAGTTTCAGCGGTTGGGGCAATCAACAAGCGCAACAGGTTTGGGACCAACCTTTGTCGTTGTTCGCGACCGAGAACTTCACGCCATTGAACGCCGGCGGTGATTCATCGTTAGGTACGGGCGACTTGGTTCCTTCGAACAACCAGATATTTGGCGGAGTAGGCGACGATTTCTATCTGATCGTTCCTGGTGGGCAGGACACGATTGATGAAGGTGTTTCTTCGGAAGAACAGCTTCAATCTCCGTCTCCGATGGCAGGAGCATCCGAGTCTTCGGCCTCGCCGGATCTGTCCGACACTTTCCGCTTGCACAGCTGGCCCAGCGCCGCGCATACGATTTACCTTGATTTCGATGGGCACGTGACTGAGGGAACCACCTGGAATACCGATATCTCCAGGATTGTTTCGCCGGCGTATGATCCCGAGGGTGACGGCGCGAATTTCACGGACAGTGAGTTGAGCTCTATTCGAGCCATTTGGAAACGAATTTCCGAAGATTTCTCACCGTTTGAAGTCAATGTAACAACTGAGGACCCGGGCGCAGCCGCATTGTCCAAGGGCTTGGCGGGTGACGATCAGTGGGGAGTGCGTGTTGTCATTACCGAGGATTGGGCCAGTTGCGGTTGTGGTGGATTGGCATACTTGGACAGTTTTAATGATCGTCATGATGAACCGGTTTTTGTCTTCAATAAGAGTGAAGTCGGAGTTTCTGCTGCGAGCTCACACGAAGTTGGGCATGCGTTGGGTTTGATTCATGATGGCACCTCAGGTGGTACTAATGGAGGGAGTGCAGGGGCCTCGCATGATCATGACGATCACGATCACAGCCTAAGCGTGCTACCACTGGAGAATTCGGATTCTGATGACGAATACTACAATGGTCATGGAACGGGAGAAATGTCCTGGGGGCCCATCATGGGCAGTGGGTACTATGCCAACGTGACCACTTTTGATACTGGTGCCTATGATCAGGCGACTAACCAAGAAGATGACTGGCACATCCTCACAACACATAATGGATTTGGATATCGTGAAGATGACCACGGCGCGACAAGAGTATCAGCAACCTCTTTGGAACCCCAGGGATTGAGTCACGCCGCCGGTGAATTGTTTGACGTGCGAGCATTTGGTGTCATTTCAGAGGGTGCTGATGAAGACTGGTTCGAATTTGAAATGGGTGCTGGAGCGATTGATTTCAAGATCGATAGTTATGTACAGGAGACATTTGTATCCAAGGCAGATGGATATGGGCATAGCATCGAATCGACACCAATTGCTGATCAAGGAAGCAATCTTAATGTCCTGGCTACGATCTATGATAAGGACTTGAATGTTGTTGCGACCTCTGACCCGGAATTGGGATTGAGTGCAGAATTCTCAAACGTCGAATTGGCAGCAGGGCTTTATTATCTGGCAATTGAAGGAGCAGGTTATGCGGATTGGACAGCCTCTCCTCCGATAGGTTTCGATGGGTCTGTCAGTCGGGGCCAGTATTTGATTACTGGTACGGTGCCCGTCTTCGTTGCGGCACAGAGCAATTATGACACTGTTAGTTTCCAAACATCTGACCGTGGAATTACCTTTGATCCTGATCGACTTGATGCGGCCCAATATGTCGTCGACCCGGTGGGGCAGAATGCCAACGCAGCACCGGTAACTGTACGACTGGTGCGCACTGAGCCTGCGCCTGAGCGTAGTGTTTACGAAAACGTGATAGGCACGGCATACAATGACCTGATCTTTACAGACACCCTTTCAACGGTTCGCACTTTCAAAGGTGGAGGGGATGAGATGGGAGGTTCTGGGACGGTTCACGGGGATGAACTGAGGGTCCGCACGTACGGGAATGGCGTGACGGATAACGGTCACGTATTGTCGGTCAGCGGGGCGGGCAGCCTGATGCATTACGAGTTTGAGACAATGGAATGGATGGATTCGGGCTTGCAAATTCATGATGACGGTGATTTCACGTTCTCTTACCAAGGAACTGCTTTTCGTGATGCCAATCGAGGTTATGGCGGTGATTCACTTCGCACGTACCGACGGAAGGAAGGACGCGGGACATGGACATTAGGAGGGCTGAGCTCAGGGAAATATCTTGTTTCCACCACGGCTCCGTCAGGATCCACTACGAAAGGTTTGACCCGCTTTGAGGTTCTGGACTCATTGGGTAATTCACTGGTGAGTGATGAACACACGTACGCGGGAGCAGACTTTGAGTATGGCGAGGTAGAATGGTTGGATATCAGTCAACCCGCTGAAACGAGCGACCACACGTTGATCGTATCGGCATATGCTGCGGCTTTAACGCAAGTGTCCTACATGGACGCGATCAGTATCGAACGTATGCGTCTGAAAGCGCCCGAAATTCGAATCACGGACGCTGCGAGCAACGTGAATCTTTTGTCTGGGGCATCTGAGGTTGATTTTGGGCTTGCAAGCTTCGGTGATAAGGTTGTCCGTGAGTTTGAAATCAAGAATTTGGGGGATGAAGATCTCGTTATCAATCTCAACCAAACACCAACCAGTCTTCCTTATCGGCATGACCCGGTAACTGGTGCAGTGTTGGATCGTTTGGCTCACATGTCGGTACCGGTCGGTTATGAGGCCACATTCCTGGGTAGTCGACAGATCTCACCCGGTGGGACAACCACCCTGCGGCTGGAACTGGTGGGACCGGAGCCTGGTTTGTACCAAGGTACTTTCGCTTTGGAGACGAACGACGTTAATGAATCAATCTTCAAGATCGATGTAAGCGGGTCGGTAGATCGTTCAAAGGAAAATTTGATCTATGCCGACAACGGTTCGAGAAGAGAGACGCCAGAATATTTTTCCGTGACTCAAGGAAAAGCTTTCGCGGCAAGGGTTAGCAAGGCGTTTGGTGGTTATGAGTCCAGATTGGAGAAGAGAGGTTCGAATCAGGTTACATGGAGTTGGGACGATTTGGACCCCGGTGTTTATCGTATTGCAACGACATGGTATGGAAACACACGTTCGGCTGCACCTGATGCTCCATTTTCTGTGACCACAACAAGTTCGGTAAACTGCCAAATCGAGGGTTCCTGTGGCACGCAGTCGACGTTGGTGAATCAACAGGTCCGACCCGGTGAGATAGATGAGTCATTCCACGAGGTTGGTGTTGACTGGGTGACGTTATTTGAGAGAGTCACTGTGGGCGATGATGGTGAGCTGAGTGTCTCGGTCGACAATTCAGAGAATGGTCGTGTGTATGCCGATGCAATTCGCGTTGAACCACTGGGTTCTGACACACTTCAGCCCCGTTCGGAGCTGCGGATTAGCGATCTGAGCCGATTGCACATGGGGGGCACATCTACCATGGCAGAGGTGGATCCGTTCCTTGGCGAGGTTGTTTTTGGTGCGACCCAAATGGGCAGCTCACTCACTCGTACGCTACGTTTTCATAATGATGGGTTATCAGATCTTGTGTTGCTTGATGTTCCGTCAGTGACATCAGGATTTACATTGACTAGTTCGGTCGGTGAGTATCCAAAAACGGTCCGGCCGGGAGAGGCATTTGACCTCGACGTTCGGCTTGATGCACTTAACCCTGGTGCTGTCATTGGGAAGCTATCCCTAAGAAGCGGGGATACGGAATATCCAGTGATTTCGGTTGATCTGCAGGGCGAGGTGAATGATGAATTGAAACTTGATAATGCTGATCGCTACGGTGTGCATCCGGATGGTTATACGCAGGTTGGCAAGTTTTCGAGACGCCGCAGTTCAACATCTCATGATGGCACGTACGCAGTAACTGGTGGTCGTGCTGTTGGTGCTCAGGCATCATGGACGCTCGATGAAGTTGAAAGTGGATGGTATGCCGTGTACTCAACCTGGTATTCGTCTCGGAATTATTCGAAAATCGCCCAGTATGATATCACCAGTGGAAGCGCTGCTGTTCAGGTTGTCGTTGATCAGTCCCAGAAGCCGAACGATTTGCATGGTGATCGGGCACCGTGGGAACTTTTGACGCATATCTATGTCGACACTTCCAGTGTTAACGTGACGTTGACCGACACGGATGACAGAAGGTCTGTCGTGGCAGATGCGGTGCGGTTGCAACGTATTCACCAACCTCGCGTCAGCATGGTGTACGGCGACACAAAGATGAAATCTGGTCACACGATCGATTTCGGTCAGGTGACTCAGGGCGACGCTGAACATGAAGTTTTTGAAATAACGAATGACTCAGAGATGCCGTTGCTCGTTGAATCGGTCCCTGCCGTCCCGGACGGGTTTGCCGTGATAGACTTTGAGCCGACCTACCTTAATCATGGTGAATCCCTGACGTTGAAGGTTCGGCAGACTGCCGAGTCCGTTGGCAATTTCGATGGCCTGCTGGCAGTCGCCACGAGCGATCCTCAGCACCCCATCATGCATGTCCGTTTGAAAGGTGAGGTGCTTAGCGATGCTCTTGTTCTTGATGACCGTGATGTAAGATTCGAAAAGACTGGCATGTTGATCAGTATGTCGAGTACACGTCGAGGTTGGCATGGAAGCACGATTCGAATTGCTCCAACGAACCGCGTTGAAACAACGGGTGCATGGGTGTTGGAGGGACTGGACCCCGGTCGCTACAACATCGGTGTGACTTGGGGTGCGTATAGCCGAACAGCCACGAATGTTCCCGTGACAGTGTCCGGCGGTGCCGAGAAGGAAGTGGCCCATCATAATCAGCAAATTTTACCTGCTGAGTACGTTGGGTCGTATCATGATCGAGGGTCGGACTGGGTTGATGTCATTGTGGATTACAACTACTCCGATACTACGAAACCACTGCGAGTTGAAATTAGCAACTAGGGTATTGACGGCAAACGAGTGTTGATGGATGCGATCCGCATTGAACGTGTGGACGACGATGCGGCTATTCCACTGTTTTCAGCGCCCAGCGATGCATCGATGGTTCTTAACCATAATGATGCGATCGCGGAAGATACGAACCTTGACGGGGCCGTGACTAGTTTAGATGCCCTGTTGGTGATTAATGCCATCAGTTCGGGTTTCGTGTCTGGTGAGTCGTTGTCATCGGTTGGCGATGAGATACATCTAACTGATGTCAATGCGGACGGGTACGTGACAGCCTTGGATGCATTGACAGTACTTAATGCGATAAGTCGCGTTCCAGTGCTGGAGGGGGAATCGGTTCTGTTTGGGCCTGAGCAGTTACGGGTGAGTTCGCCTAAGCTGCCGGACGGATCTGACTTAGAGACACTTAGGCAATGGGGCCGTTGCCAAGAAGAAATAGGCCGCGAGCGAGAAGAAAGAGACGCGAAGGCCGATAAGTTGTCAGCGCCGTCCGATCTTGACATCTCAAAATCAGAATCCCTCAACTCGTCATCAGCTGACGTGGTCTTCGGTGGTGAAAACGCTATCCGTCATGCATCAGCCTTAGCGGAGGAGCGTCTGGATCAATTCTTCACTGAGTTGGAGGATGAGTTGGAGCTACGCGACTAGCCTACAACGTAGGCAACACACTGAGGGCGAGTAAAAGTTTGGACGAGGAAAACACGTGGCATTGAAAACATATGGCAGTAAATGGCAGTTGAATGACACAACTGGTTGGTAGCGGAAGTTCTAGTCCGTTGTTGCCACTGTCAGTGGCGGAAGTCGCTTCGCTCCCGCGTTCATGAGACGTCACCTCAACCATGCGATTTCGCTCCTGCGTTCTGTAATTCTTCTTCCTTTGCTCGAGTTCCTGTTGGGCTCACAAGCAGCGAACAGGAAGTTGCGACCAATAGGTTGCCGAGTAGCCCGTAGATTCCAGCATGGATGTTGTACAGCTTGCCGTATCCTGACGCAGCCAGGGTCAACGCAATGACGACACCAGTCACCAGACCCAGCAAGACGGCATGTCCTTTCAATGGTTTCCACCGAAGTCCCAGAATGAAAGCGGGCCCCAATTGAATTAGTAGATCCAGTTTGCGATCCAGCAAGGTAACAAGTGTGGTACCTCTTAAAAGAATTGCTCCGACAGCAGCGATCGTGATGAACAACCATGCACACCACTTGCCAAACCTCATCAACTCGGGCTCGCTGGCACCGGGCCGAATCCAGAGCGCATAGATATCTTTTGTGAGCATCGATGAAATAGATAGCAGGAGGGAATCGGCCGTGGACATGATGGCTGCAAGAATGGCGGCAAATAACACGACTACTACCCACCGCCCCAACACCGATTGCTGTTGGACTTCGCGGCAAATGATAGTCAGCAGAGAATCTGTCTGGTCAGGACTTAAGTGAGGTAGATAAGCACGCCCCATGATTCCGGCAATCAATGAAACACTTGTCGTGACTAATGGCAGGAACACCATGATCATCAAGCTACGCCGTAGTGTGCTTGCATTCCGTGCACAATAGATCCTTTGAACAGCCTGTGGGTAAAGTGCTCCGCCAATTCCAACGATCAGTAAATAACTGATCCACTCACGCATCCCAGCGGCTGAGGGAGGGCTAAGCGCACTGGGGTCTGTTTCAGCAAGCAATGAAGTGGCGCGATCAAGCGAGCCAAAACGTTGGAAAATTAGCATGATCAAAGCAGCAAACCCCACCATCAAAATGCTGCCTTGGATCGCATCTGTCCACGCAACTGCGCGAAAACCTCCCAAGGTTTCATAGACGACAATGATCGCCGCGAGAAAGACGACACCACAGAAATAGGCCCACCACGGATCTGTCTCAAAGAGTCCCTCCACCGCTTTGCCCATCGCCATCATTTGCGCAAGCAGGAAGTTGCCAATCGCAAGAATCATGACTACTGACGCTACCAGACTTAGGAGCGGTGTTTTGAATCGATGCTGCAGGTAATCGGCTGGAGTAATGAAGCCCTGCTTCCGGCTCAAGGAAAACAGACGAGGAGCAAAGGTAAGGTAAACGACCACGATGGCTGTCATGAACTGGATACTGACCGTCCATGAAAAACCAACTCGGTATGTCTTTCCCGTAAATCCAAAGAGCGTGTTTCCGCTGTATTGAGTTGCATAGAGTGTCAGCAACAGTACCCACAGACCCGTCGAGCTTCCACCCAGGTAGAAATCTCTGAGGGTGTTAGCTTTCCTCGATCGCCAACCTGCCACGCCAATCAAAAGCAGAAAAGCGAGATAAAGTGCTATGAAACCAATCTCCATCGTGTTGAGGGGGGCCATTTGACAGATCATGCTTGATCTCCGTGTTCGCCGGGCCATGGTCGTCGGAGGATCAAGGCGGTGTGAAGGGAGACACAGGCGGATCCGAGAATAGAAACCAAAACCCAGCAAGGGAGCCCCAGGACAAGCGTTTCACTTGTGGATGGAATGAACTGCCAATACCAGGGAACACTGACAAGAAACAAACAAAAATAGACCCACAAATGTCTCACGGAATGCATACTCCCCAATCCAATGTTGCTAAATCAACTTTTTGCCAATCAATCAAAACCGAAGGCCATCAGCAATCTGCACCGCCGATGTGCAAGGTGCAAGCGTGGTCCACCTTCAGTAAACCGACACAGCATACTGTCTCCGACACGACTCTAAACTCCAACCCCATGTGTGCAGCTTGCAGGTTAGGATCCTGCATCCGGTAGAAGGTCACCCATTGGCTTCAAATCGGATTGCCCCCGACAGTAAATTGGCCGGAGGAAAATCGGTCACTCTGGAAAAACATTGAAAATACAGAACTCTCGGGTTCACCCCGAGGAAACATTTTAAAACTTATCCACGTTTCCCGAGATGCTCGAATTGTTTCAGTCGCATGTTTGCGGGAGAAAAGGGGATGAAATTGGTGCACGCGCTGGCTGCCCATTGTCTCGGATAAGGACGCGCGCCAGGTCGGATAGGGTGGGCGGTTGACTGGTGGTGACGCTGCTGGCACTTGGTGGGCTGTTTCGATGGGAAGGGGGGGCAGCACGCTAATTACGGCGGGGTCCTTGATCAACGAGTCGGGTCGCTTGTCTTGGCGACTTGGGGCGGGGTACCTGAGGGAATGCGGTTAGAAGGGTGCGTTCGCGGGATGAGCCCAAGAAGGTTGCGTTCCTACCTAGGGTTGGCTTGCACACTTTAGATAATTCCAACATTTAGATTTCTGCACACATTCCACTAAAAACAACGAAAAGTGCATGACGCAAAGTGTTCGCAGAGATGGGTAAGGCGGGCGGCCACCTCCATGATTACAGTACAAGTTCACATCTACTTCTGACATGCACTGGCGTCCTAACCCTTTGACTACGCAGTTGCCCCACAGAATTAGCCGATCGCGGTCGCCTGTGGAACAACCGTTATCACCACGCATCGCGTTCGCATGAAGGCGAGGGGTATTTTAACGGCGCGCTCTCGGTAGCGAACCTAATGGTTTGACTAGAACAGACCTGTCCATTGATGCCAATCTCGATGGCGAAACTTTGTTCCCTCTGTTGCATACCAATGATCAAGAAACGTTGGGGCCGAATGTTCGACATTGATTTTGAGATGGTTAGGAACCCGGTTCAGGTTTGATGTGTACAGCACATCCGTCCCGGCACCACCGTCGATCGAACTGTCAACGTCACGCCCCGTGAAGGAGGCAAAGAAGAGGTCATTCCCCGCACCTCCGACCATTTGGTCGGGGCCTGCGCCACCCCGAAGCAAATCGTTCCCAAAACCTCCGGCCAGTGTGTCACTCCCTCCTCTTCCGTTGAGCTTGTCATGCCCATCGCCACCTTCGAGGATGTCATCGCCATTACTGCCCGCGAGGTCGTCGTTACCCGGTCCACCTATAAGAGTGTTGTGCCCGCTGAATCCACGCAAGGTATCATCCCCAAAACCTCCGATAAGGACATCGTCTCCGCCGTATCCCATGATGTCGTCGTGGCCGGGGCCGCCATAAATCACATCATCGGCCTTACTGCCGGAAACGACGTTGTCATTGCCAAGTCCGAGATACATCAACGTACCTACTCTGGACCCACCCGCAACGACTCGGTCATCACAGCCGCCCAGATCCAAATGAATTTTTTGGACGCCTTGACCAATCACGTGAACCTCCGTCGGGGAAATCTGAGTGATGTAGTCACCGCTTCCTGGTTTGATATCGATACCTGCTTGATCCTTCAGGATTAGCTTGTCTTTATGTCCATTGATGGTGACACGGTTCTCCTCAGGCAGGTGATCATCCACAAGTTCAACAACTTGCGATGTTGGCAAGAATGCAATGGTAGCAAGCACCTTGCGTGTCTCAAGTTTTTGCATCACCAAAAGGCGATTGCGTTTTTTTGTTCTATTCATCATGGGGCCTCTTCAGTAGTAGGAGTGCTCACTTCTTGCCTAGTAAGCGACAATCGGAATACGAACAGGCGCAAGAAAGTTGATTGATGGGGTTGTATTCGGAAATGCTGGGTATTTCAGCGTGGGATCACGACATTGCGTGCTTCCTGAAACGTCGGAAAAGAGTGTCTACCTTTAGATGCGGCTCGCGGAGGCGACTGTAAAGATTCCCAATATCAGCATTCTGGCAGGGCTAACGGCGTCGATGGTCGACCGGCGATCGACGTAGGAAGTGATGGATTTGCCGCGTGGTTAAAGCGGGCCCATGATCGCTTCGAATGAACTCCGTCACGCCTCGACTTTAAAACAAGGCGTTTACGAGTTTGGCTAGCTAGTCTCCAGCTATTATTCGTCCATTTGGTAGGGCGAGACCCTCTGGCGAGAAGGAATGAACCAAAAGTCGAACTTCGATGACCGGCCATTCAGCGTACGATCGAAAATAGAGAGGGGGCGAAACCGTGGGGTGGTTGGCGAGGTTTCAGGCCTAGCCGCCCAGCATCACCAGGATTGCGACGAAGCGTTTTGACGCATTGTTTGGCACCTGTTTGTGGTTCCTGAGCACCACCTCTCGTTTACGCAGGTTCGCAACGGAGTTATCCAAAGTGTGACGTTTCCCAGTCACCGGGAAATGCTTGCCGCGGAGGTCCTGCCAACCGAGATTCTTTCACGGAGAACGTTGCGATTTTGTCAGGGGACGGCTGAAGCCGATGTGAATAGGTAGCGGTAGCTTCAGGCGTAGGTCTCATCCTGACAATCGCCAAAGCCGAACACTCTGCGGTATGACGGGCCAACACGAAGCGAAAGGTGGCTTTGTCGTGAGCTATTGAGGAAATCTAAAAAGAACGCCCGCACTGGGATAATGGGGTGCTGACTCGATTGCCCCGGGATTCCACGAACTTCTGGCGAATTCTGTGGTTTTCTAATGCAAGGACACAGCTTCCACCATGGCGTTACTTGTGAGGAAAGGAAGAACGCAAAGTTGTATCACGACTTCAATGGAGTTTCGGTCATGCACGGCTATCGAAGATGATTTACTTAAAACATAATCCGTGTGAATGGCGCACGCGCGGTCATTTGCTCTGCGAAGTGTAGAATGACTTTCTGGTTCATGCACAGCTCCACCTGTGATCGCTGGTCAGCCCTGTTAACATCCAACCGAGGACCCCGTTCATGACTGCTTCCCGTGTGGATTTTTCCCTAGAATTCCAGCACAGTTACGCTGAGCAGTTACCCGGGTTTTTTGTCTCCCTTGAGCCTGAGCCGGCTCCCAATCCCTCGCTATTGCAATTCAACACCGCTTTGGCACATGACCTGGGGCTCGATTGTGAGCATTTCACACCGGATGTTGTTGAACAACTATTTTCAGGGAATTCTTTGCCGCGTGATGCTCAACCGATGGCACAGGCTTATGCGGGGCACCAGTTTGGCAATTTTGTTCCCCAGTTAGGGGATGGCCGGGCTCTCGTGCTCGGTGAAGTTCTAGATCGCAATGGAAAACGGCGTGATATCGCATTGAAAGGATCGGGGGTCACCCCTTTTTCACGCGGAGGTGATGGGAAGGCTGCAGTTGGGCCCGTCCTGAGGGAGTATCTGGTTGGGGAAGCGATGCATGCTTTGGGGATCCCGACCACTCGGGCACTCGCGGCCGTGGCCACGGGAGCGCCGTTAATGCGAGACCGGCAGCTACCCGGCGCTGTACTCACTCGCGTAGCTTCCAGCCATATACGCGTTGGTACATTCCAGTACTTCGCTGCGCGTGGGCAAGTCGATTCACTTCGTAAACTCGCAGATTACGTTATTCAACGGCACTACCCGGAAATCTCAGAAGAACCCCGGTGTTACTTGTCGTTGCTAACACGGGTCGCGGAAAACCAGGCCGATTTGATCGCACGCTGGATGCTGGTCGGATTTATCCATGGCGTGATGAACACTGACAACATGGCGGTTTCGGGAGAAACGATTGATTATGGTCCTTGTGCTTTTATGGAAGCATATGATCCTGATACGGTATTCAGTTCGATCGATCGCGCGGGTCGTTATGCCTATGGAAACCAGCCCTCAATTGCGTTGTGGAACCTTGCGAGGTTCGCAGAAACGCTTTTACCGCTGATGGGGCATCAAGATAGCGATGAAGCGGTAGCCGAGGCGACCGCGGTCCTCGAAACATTCATGCCGACGTTTCAGAACTGTTGGTACAGCGGTGCGAAAACCAAGTTGGGGCTCGCGCTTGGTGAACACCTAGGTGCCGCAGATGAAACTGAACGCAAGTTGATTGACGATTGGTTTGAACTGCTGGCAGCACACAAGGTGGATTACACACTCAGTTGGCGTTATCTGGCAGACGCGGTAGAAGGCCAGGTAGGAAACCTTCGGACGCTCATGACCGAGTCAGCTGAACTGGATGCTTTTTTGACTCGCTGGAATGAAGCATTGAAAGATCTACCAAAGGTGGTCGTTGCAGAAGAATTGCGTGCCAAAAACCCGATCTGTTTGCCACGTAACCATCTGGTTGAAGAAGCCCTGGCGGCCGCTTCTGATGCAGGTAACATGGAGCCGTTCAAGAATCTTCTACAAGCAGTACGCCATCCATTTACCGAGACGCCAACCTGCGCTCGATACGTGTTACCAGCTTCCAGTGAATTCACTGCCAGCTACCGGACATTCTGCGGAACATGAGCACAGCATTCCAGTGACTCATGTTGTTCCGTGCGGTAAGGCTTCCATGGTGTTCACGCAACACCGCGGCCGCAGATGCGAGTGGGAGCCGTCTTGGTTGCATTAACCCATTCACGTGCTTGATCTGGTTAAGAGAACGACGTTGACGAGATAATTCGAGGGTGAAGGTTTGCAGTTATCGATTGCGGTACACCAACTACTGGCCCATCGCAACCAAATCTCGCTGCCGCGTCTGTGTGATTTGGGATTGCCACGGTTGTGTCATGCGGTTGCGCGCAGTAATTTTCTCAGTGGCACGATTATGGATTCATTATTGATGGGTAAAGACGTGCAGAACGATCGATCGAAACGTTTTGATTTCTGAGATTGAAGCATGGGGTCAGACGAGAGACAGCGGAACTGCTTTCACACCTGTGAAGAAAGGGAAGCAGTCCTGCGTACGAGTATCAGGACAGTTCCTGCTGTTCGCTTTTCGTTTGAACTCATCGAGTGTAGCAAAGCTGAACACACTCTAGGCTGGATAGGTGAAACAGTCCAAGGAAGTGGTGATGCTAGCGCATTACCAGCATCGTAACGGCCGTGCCCCGGTTCTTGGGCAGCGCGTGATTGGCCTCGCTTGTCCTGCAATGATCATCGACCGCCTAAGGTGGGCAGTTTGTGGATTTAACAAATGGCCTCGCCAAAGATGAATGCCAAAGTAATCAGAAAAAGCGGAGTGTAACAAGCATGGCAAAATTATGTGCGGATCTGTGTTTCTTCGAAGAGCGGCTAGCGTGG
>DOPG01000439.1 GCA_003513555.1 Rhodopirellula sp.
CTCGCAGGTTTGTATAGCATGGAAAAAATCAGTCGCAGCCAGCGTCACGGTAAAATTGAATATGAAATTTGATGAAAAGCCGCGCGGAAAAGATCGGATCTATCGGCCTGGTGGAGTCATTCATGCCTACCAGAAGTACGACCCGGCACAGTTTCCGCCTCCGACGCAACCACCGCCTGATCTCGTTTCACCCGCGTTCGAGCAGGCGCTGATGTATGGAAACTACCAAGACCTGTCTGAGGAAGAATTGGCACGGGCGGTAAAGTTGGATCCCAGCCAGATTGCTGGAATGGGACCCAGTCTGGACATGCTTCGTGAGATGTTGGAAGAGCGGAAGCGGAAGATTCTTGCGACGTACGAGAGTCGAAGTGTTCTAAAGAAGGCACGAAAGGCATTTCGCGGAGCAGCTCAAAATCTGCGAGTGCCCAAGTCATTGGAGAAGGTGTTCAGAGAGGCTGTTGTCCACGAACAGCCGTATATGCTTGAGAGACTTTGGTACCGCGTTGATGATGATACTGGTGCACTAGCTCGGGGTCTGCTGCAGGTAGGACAGCGGATGGAAGACAAGCACAACATTGAAGAGCTGGGCAGCAAATACGATTTTACGGGTAGTGAGTCGATGTCGATCAACACTGCACTTGAGGTAAAAGAAGAGCTGGAAAAAATCGATGAACTTTTAAAGCAGATCGACCAGGCATCCAAAACCGCCCAAATAGGTGTCATTGATATGGATCTGCTGGGTGAATTTGCCCAGCCGTCTGATATGCAGCAACTTGAAGAAATGCGCAACCAAGTCGAGAACATGATTCGAGAGCAAGCCGAGAGGCAGGGTCTCGAGAAAGATCCAGAAAAGAATGGGGCGTTTCGTCTCACGCCTCAGGCGTATCGCGTTTTTCAGGGAAGGCTACTGGAGAGAATATTCAGCGAATTGCAGGAGTCCCGCAGCGGTCGTCATGAGGGCGATGTAGTTGGTGAGGGGGCAGTTGAGTTGCAACAGACCAAGCCTTACGAGTTCGGAGATAGCGTCGCTAATATTGATTTGCCGCAGACTGTGATCAACGCTCTGTTGCGACAGGGAGACTCCCGACCCATCCGTTTACGCCCGGAAGATATCGAGGTTCATAAGACCCGGAATCATCCAAAGTGCGCCACCTGTGTCATCATGGACATGAGTGGTTCCATGCGATACGACGGACAGTACATCAATGTGAAGAGGATGGCGTTGGCGCTGCAGGGGCTCATCCAGACGGAATACCCGGGTGACTTTCTACGTTTCATTGAAATGTTCACCTTCGCCAAGCTCAGGGCGCCAGGTGAGATTATCAACATGATGCCGAAACCCGTGACAATACATGACCCATGGGTCCAACTATGGGCAGATATGAGCGATCCAAATATCAGCGAGCAGGAAGTTCATCCACACTTCACTAACATTCAACACTCTCTACAACTTGCTCGAAAAAATCTTGCTAATTGTGATACTCCGAACCGACAAATTGTTTTGATCACTGACGGGTTGCCGACAGCTCATTTCGAGGATGAGAAGCTTTACATGCTTTATCCACCTGATCCCCGTACCGAACAGGCAACCATGCGAGAGGCGATGCTTTGTAGTAAGGATGATATTACGATCAATATCTTTCTGATTCCGAGTTGGTCACAGAGTCAAGAAGATATTCGTTTCGCACAACGATTGGCACAGTCGACGAAGGGCCGCGTGTTTTTCACTAGTGGTCGCGATCTCGACCGTTTTGTTCTCTGGGACTACGTAAAAAATCGCCGCGACATCATCGCGTAGAAGCGAACAACCGTGGGCTTAGCTGCTCTTGGTCGTTTGGTGAAATCCGAGCCAAAAAATAACCGTGCTCATGCCAAATCCGATGAATGAGACAATCACTTCGCTACGGTTCGTGTTCCATGAATCATTACCAGATCCCCACCCCTGCTCCCGCAGATTCAATCCGAGCGCGTGACAAAACAGGACTAACGACACGATTCCAATTATGACTCCGATGCTGCTGACAACGGCGCCTCGCAACCAAGGGGGTGGATTGTTTTCGGATGGGTTTTCTGGGGCACTCATTGGGTCTCTCTGCGATATTATTTGGCTTCACTCATCAAATCATCTTCCAATAAATGACAATAGGCGTCATAACGACGTGCATCGATACGACCATCTGCAACGGCATCTTTGACAGCACATTCGTCTTCGCTGAGATGAAGACAGTCAGGGTATCGACAGGCGCTCACATAGGGACGAAAGTCCGGCATCAGTCCAGCGACCTCACCAGCGGAAATGTCCCATAGTTGGAATTGTCGAATACCGGGGGTGTCAAAAACTGCTCCTCCACCTTCCAGCGGAATCAATCGGGCCGCCGTCGTTGTATGCCGACCTTTGTCGTTATCCTGACTGACCGTCGCAACTGCCAGACCGAGACCAGGTTGGATTGCATTCAGCAAACTGCTTTTGCCTACACCGCTCTGCCCGGTCACGGCGGTTTGCTTTCCCTGTAGCAAGCAGCGTAGGTAGCGGATGTTGATGCCTGTTTCCGCTGATGTCATCAAAACCCGAAAGCCCATGGACGCATAAACACCAAGCATGGGTTGCAGTTGGACACTATCAACAAGGTCGACTTTGTTGACCACCACCACCGGTTCCAGATTACACTGTTGCGCCGTAAGCAGGAAACGATCAATCAGAGCTGGTTTCAGGCCGGGTTCAGCAGCGCTGGTAATGATCAGCAGATAGTCCACATTAGCGACCAACACATGTTGTTGCCCGCGACTGGTTCGACTAATGACACCACGTCTGGGTTTGACTTCTTCGATGACTCCGTCCAAAGGCGAGTCGGCTCTTATCAGCACATCGTCTCCGGCAACAATAATGCTGCGTTGCTCGATGCTGATCGATTTCAGTACCTGCCGAAGCGCGCAATCATAAACTTCTCCATCATCAGCTAAAACGCGACTTTTCAAGCCGTGGACGCTGACGACACGGCCTGTTTTCAATTCACCACTGTTGACCTGCTGGTCATTCTTGTTCGTGGATTGAACTGTGCGTTTTCGCGTCAACTCACCTTTGCCACTGACGCGTTCACCCTGCGAAACATCTGCCAGACTGTCCGCGTCTCCTGTCCGGAACTCGCGAGTCAGGTCCCCCTTACGCACGCGACCCTGATATTTCTTTCGAAAATCTGTTCTCTGTTTTTGACGCTTTTTTCCCATGGGATTTCAGTGAAGCCAGCGTCTTCGAGTTAGTTGCGTCAATCTCCTTCTCACGACTGCTGGTCCGTCTTGGTGACTACATCGGGTTTGGGAGCATCGGAATCGTCGGGAGCCAATGTTTGCGCTGTTTCTGCATCTTCGCTCTTGGCTTGGGTGCGTGATTGGATCGATGGTCCAATCAACTCCGTCAATTCAGCTTCACCAAGCTCCTCGTGTTCCAGCAGCGATCTTGTGATGCTTTCCAAATCATCACGGTGTTCTCGGAGTAATTGCTCGGCTTTCTGATCAGCTTCCAGAAGAATGCGTCCGACCTCTTCGTCGATCAACTCCTGTGTGTGTTCACTGAATTGGCGTGACTGGTGGATTTCACGGCCAAGAAACGGATCTTCATCACTTGTTTTGTAACTGACAGGGCCAATTTTTGGACTCATCCCCCAATGCGTCACCATTCTGCGGGCGATGCTTGTGGCTCGCTCTAAATCGTTTTCTGCACCGACGCAAGTTTCGTTGTAAATAATCTTTTCCGCGGCTCGACCGCCCAGTAATACGATTAGTTGGTGATCCAATTCTCGTTTGCTGATACTCAGGCGATCCTCGTTGGGCACATATTGCGTCACGCCCAGAGCGCGACCCCGAGGAATGATGGTAACCTTGTGAACGATGTGTGCGCCGTCCAAGTGCCACGCGGTCAGCGTATGGCCAGCTTCGTGGTAGGCCGTCTTCTCTTTCTCACTGTCCTGAAGTACTTCTTCGCGTTTCGCACCCATTAGGATCTTGTCGCGAGCATGGTCAAAATCGCTCATGTCCACAATTTTTTTATCGTGTCGAGCGGCCCACAACGCAGCTTCATTAACCATGTTGCGAATGTCAGCACCAGTCAAGCCGACAGTACCCGCAGCAAGACGTCTCAAGTCAACATCATCTGCCAAAGGCACATCTCGAACGTGCACTTTGAAAATTGCTTCCCGACCCTTCATCGTGGGACGTCCCACAGTGATGTGGCGATCAAATCTTCCTGGACGTAAGAGAGCCGGATCAAGCACATCAGGGCGGTTCGTTGCAGCAACCACGATGACAGCTTGGCCTCCTGAAAAGCCATCCATCTCGCCAAGAATCTGGTTCAAGGTTTGCTCGCGCTCGTCATGTCCTCCACCGAGGCCTGCACCGCGCTGACGGCCGACGGCATCAATCTCGTCGATGAAGATGATTGCTGGACTTTGCTCTTTCGCCGTCTTGAACAGGTCCCGGACTCGACTTGCACCAACTCCAACAAACATTTGAATGAATTCGCTACCGTTGACTGAGAAGAATGGGACACCGGCCTCTCCGGCCACGGCGCGTGCCAAAAGTGTTTTTCCTGTACCAGGAGGTCCATTCAACAAGACGCCCTTCGGAACCCGCCCACCCAACTTCTGGAATTTGCCGGGAGTCTTGAGGAAGTCCACAATCTCCTGCAGATCCGCTTTGACGCCCTCGAGACCGGCCACGTCATCAAAGGTCACCATCTTCTCGTTAGCTTCGAACTTTTTGGCAGGACTTTTGCTGAACCCCGATAAAAAGCCGCCGCCCATAATGTCGCTTTTGGTTCGCCGCAACATCATGAACAGGAAGAAAAGAATCGCGAGTGGGAGGCCAATCAAGGCAATGAAATAGATGATCTGTTGGGTGTTGTCGGGTTCAAGGTAGGTGTACTCGACTTTTCCAGCTTTCAGCTGGTTCTCCAGTTCCACAGCTGCCCCCGCATCGGTTGAGCGATTGAAGTAAAACTTCTTCAAATATTTCTCAGCTTTTGCAGGGGTTTCCTCTCCTGTGGCTTCTGTCGAATCATCGCCAGTTGATGCCGCTTCATCGGTTGCCCCTTCGGGCGCGTCTGGCGCCGTCTTGAACGTACCGTACACTCTCCGCTCGCCAATGCTGACTTCATCGACGTTTCCGCGGGCTAGTTCAGTCTGGAAGAAACTCGCAGAGACGGCGGAACGCTCCTCACCCCGGTTGTAGAACAACAGCACAAGTGAACCAGCCAAAAGTAGAGCGATGATGAGCGAGTTGTTTCCACGCTTGCTCTCTTGAGTCTCCGGCGTGGGAGCTTCGTTTTTCTCAGACTTCTTATCCATTTCCTGCCTTTTTGGCCGTTGCTGTTGGCGTGACATTCCCATCAGTGGAGGGGCGCATCACGGACCCCAATCGCTGCTTGCGACGGATTCTTGCGTAGATTGTAGTGAGTCGTCGCTTGAGTGACTAACCGTCGCCCGCAGGCCCGTAACGGGCCTTACGGAGCAGTTGATTGTCATGTTCGTTCGTGATCCAACCCAAATCTACTATCAAACCGCTCTCGATGGCCAGCAGCAGTTGGGAAACCAGTTCGGCGTCGTTGCAATGCCTGATCGCCTTCACTTCCGATTCCGAATAACCGTCATTGAACAGCCGCCATGTCCAATAACCGGCGACATCTTCAACGCTTTCATTGTCTCTCGTTGGCAACTCAGAGGCCGCTGCGGAGTCCGGGTGAGGACGGAACATGCTGTTTTCGGGTTCAGAATTATTGATTGCACTGTTTGGCGAGGCTGAATTTGATCCTGACTTCCCTTGATTGGTCGTGTTTTTAACAAGGTCGGGAATTTCCGATTCCGTGGCGGCTGTCTCAATTTTCTGAACCGCTGGGGTTGAATCTGACAGGATCGACCGGATCACGGCGATAATGTCGTCACCAAACTGTTCCATCGTCGCTGGTCCCACGCCCGAGATCAATTTCAGGTCTTCCCGCGATGTGGGGCATGATTCAGCAATGCGGTCGATTGTCGCATTCGTCAGCACACGGTATGCGGGAATGCCTAACGCGGCAGAATTCTTGCGACGCCATCGTTTCAGTCTTTCAGCCATTTCCAAGATTTGCGGGTTTTCCGACCCAACCTCGTTCCCCTTCGTATTTATCGAACCTGATTGTCTCGAGTCGGTCTGCACGTCGGCCGCTTCAATTTTCCCCGTCGCCTTTGCCAGTCGCTTGATGAGCGGTAAAGGCAACTGCAGCCCGGCTGGCAGAGGTGTCTCAGAACGCATCACGCGGCGACCATCTTCGGTCATGTGGAGGGTGGGCCGCCGTTCGTCAACTTCTTTTTGTTGCAACAGGCCGGTTTCAATTAGCGCGTCCATGATGTTAACCACCTCCGTTTGACGCAGACCTGATAGTAGTCCATACGTACTCAGTTGGTGGAGTTTCCACTGCTGCAGTTTCTTATTGCGAGAGCCACAGAGCATCTGGGCCACCATGTTTTTTCCGAACCGACCATGCATGCGGGTAACGCCACTCAAAACGACTTGAATGCCTCTCAGCAGCGAGCTGGAATCAATTCCCGCAATCTCACTGGCGAGACATATGTCAGAGGATCGTCCCGGCGATCCATCATTGGGTAGACAGCGATCACAAAGTCCACAGTTTGATGCTCCTGTTTCTCCGAAATAATGCAGGATAACACGCTGCCGACATCCGCCGGTCCGCGCGAACTTGATGACGGCTTCCAGTTTTTCGAATTCAGCACGCTTGCGTGCATTGAGGTCCTCAAAATCAATTTGAAGCTGTTCAAAGGTCAGGTCCCGCTGCACCACGTGGACTGCACGTCCTCGAAATGGTGGTATGTAGTCGAACGATCGAAGACGATTCAATTCGCGGAGGGTTCGTTTCAGTTGGTCGCTGTCGACGCCTGCCATGTCAGCCAAACGAGGCAGACGCACATAAACATCTTCGCGCCGCTGTCGTCCTACGATCCGCTCGATCGCAACCATCACCTTGCGACGAAGCTTGGCTTCTTTGGGCAGAAAGTCCAGCAGCGTTTCCGCATCGCTTTCGATCCGCACGATCGCGTGATTTGAAGCACTATCGAGTCTTCGCAGAACGCCAGATTTGGCCAGTAATGTTTGAGCCGTCCCTATGGCTTCGGTACCTTCTTTAATACCGATTTCTTCGCGGATCTGTTCCTGCGTCAGTTCGATAGGATCTTCTTCTCGTGTCAACAGAAAGTTGTAGACACTCTTGACCGTTTCGCGTTGTGGATACCGGTTCTCAATGAAGAATTCCTGAATGTAACGATCGCTGTACGAAAACATCATTCGGCACTCACTGTTTTTCCCATCACGACCGGCGCGTCCCGCTTCTTGGTAGTAAGCCTCTAGACTACCTGGGATGTTGTAGTGCACGACAAAACGGATGTCGGATTTATCAATCCCCATGCCAAAGGCATTGGTCGCGACGATCGCTGACAGTTTGCCAGACATGAAGTCGTCCTGCACTCGTTGCCTTTGGGCTGGTTCAAGCCCGGCGTGGTAAGCACCAATAGGACGTCGCGTCTTTTCTGGTAGCCACTGCGCCAACTCTTCGCATCGCTTGCGCGTTGCTGCATAAATGATGCCAGTTCCCGTTTGTGAGCTGATGTAGCGAGTGAGTGCCTCGTCTTTTTCACGATCAGACTTGGCGTGTGTAACGCTGAAACGAAGATTGGTTCTCGCAAATCCAGTTACAAAGACCTGAGGCGTTTTGAGTCGGAGGATAGCCGAGATGTCATCGCGGACCATCGGCGTCGCCGTGGCTGTCAGAGCGATTGTTTGCACATCTTTAAGATAGCGTTCACGGAATCGTCCCAAGCGAGAGTAGTCGGGGCGAAAGTCGTGACCCCATTCACTGACACAGTGGGCTTCGTCAATCGCCAGAAGATTGATGTTGACGCTGGAAATGGCATCTAGAAATCGACTGTTGCGAAGTCGTTCCGGGGCGACATACACCAAATTTAGATTGCCGCTTGCCATCTCATTGAGCACGTCTGTCTGTTCAGCAGCAGACAGACTGCTATTGATCAAGCTCGCTCGGATTCCAAGTTTTTTGAGGCTGTCCACCTGATCCTTCATCAAGGCAATCAGAGGTGAAACGACAATCGTAGTGCCTTGTTTCGATAAACTTGGTAACTGGTAGCATAGGCTCTTTCCGCCACCGGTGGGCATGACGCACATCACGTCCTCGCCAGCCGCGACTGCGTCGACTACTTCACGCTGGCCCGGGCGGAATTCGCTTAAGCCAAACGTCGCTAGTAGGGTTGTGGGGTCCGTCTTGTCCACCATGACGCTAAAATCCAGCCAAAAGTCAATCGAAGGCGTTTGCAGTACGGCGGATTATACGACTGTGGGCTCCTGTTCTACACCTCATTCACATTGTGAGGAACCGAAAATTGAGAGCAATCTGTCTTGACCAGAATGGTGTTCGATTTCAGTCCGAGCATCCATCCCCCATTCCTCTCTCTGGGGAGGTGCTTGTCGATGTGATCGCCGCCGGTATTTGCGAAACTGACTTGCAACTTGCGCAGGGGTACATGGGATTTTCGGGGGTTCTTGGCCATGAGTTTGTCGGAATGGCTACGTCCGGCCCTTTTGCCGGAGCTCGTGTCGTTGGGGAAATCAATTGCAATTGTCGTCAGTGTCTACGCTGCCAGTCTGGGCTAGGCAACCACTGTGCTCATCGAACGGTCGTGGGTATCCATGAACATGACGGTGCTTTTGCTGACCAAGTGGCCATCCCGCAAGCAAGTTTGCACCGGGTCCCGGATTCTGTCAGCGATGATCAGGCTGTTCTTATTGAGCCCTTGGCAGCAGCTCTGCAGATTCAACAGCAAATAGAGCTGGCGAAAATTCAAAAGGCGATCGTCCTGGGAGATGGGCGTTTGGCGAATTTGTGTGCCCAAGCGATCTCGCAGCAAGTGAAAAATATCCAAGTGGTTGGAAAACATGAGCTGAAATTGGCAAGGTTTCGAAGCTTGGGAATCAAGACGACTCAGCTAAGTGACCTTGTTTGCGAGAAGGAGTTCGATTTAGTGGTTGACTGCACCGGATCCGTGACGGGGTTACCCTTGGCATTACAATTGGTCAGGCCCCGAGGAACGGTCGTCATGAAAACAACGGTTGCAGCAAACCATGAAGTTTCATTGGCTCCGATTGTGATCGATGAAATTAGCGTCGTAGGGTCGAGGTGTGGTCCCTTTGGGTTGGCAATCGAATCATTACAGGCTGGGCGATTCGATTTGTCAAACTTGGTCACGCATCGATTTACGTTGGAAGAGGCAACGCAAGCTTTTCACACCGCAGTTGATCCGTCCGCCTTTAAAGTCGTTTTTGACGTGGCAAGATCCAGCGACATCTAACCCAACTCAATCATCGGAAACGTAATGAACCAAGATGGCGAATACATCTGCGACAGTTGTGGAGAGGAGATCATCATTCCACTCGATCCCGCCGCCGGTAAGTCACAGAGTTATGTTGAAGATTGCCCTGTGTGCTGCAATCCTAGCGTGATTCATGTGGATTGGGATGAAGATGGGCCACGTGTTTGGGCTGAACCCGAACAAGATCGATACTGAGAAGTCCCCGGGCTCGAGGCTTGCAAGGCCGCTCGTTCATTGCCGATTTTTTCAAGACTTCAGAGTGCAGCGGGGATTGCTTCTCGACTTCAGTTTGAAGGCCTTCGGTTGCGCTCGGAGAAGCCGTTGAATCATCGCGCTCACGCACGCAGCGCGTCTGCGTGCCTTTTGCTTTCATGGCTCAAAAGTTTATTCCATTTTCTGGCTGAAAGTGATTGACGTTTTATCCAGTCACTGTAAGTTTGAATCCATGACTGGTGTTCAGGCGTTCACGTCCTTGGCCACCAAGTTTGGCTTCTCGCCCCCAATCAAAGCCCGTTTGGAAGCCCAACCAAAAGTCCGTCGGTGCCGTTGGCATCAGGACGATCAAAAGCGTCAAAGAAACAACGCAGCCAGAGGCAAAGCCTTTTGTTCTCTGCACGTTTGAAGTGAAGTGTCTCAATCACGCTGAGCTACACGGGGGCAACAATGCAATTCTGGCGAATCACTCTGATGCATGCATGTACTGGTCTCTTCTGGATCGGACACGTGATCATAGTTTCGGCGTCCGACGAAGATCCTGAACTGATGGTCGAACACGATCCGAATGTGTCGAGGGGTGTGGTGATCGTTGCAGCCATACCGTCTCGTGCAAGAAAGCACATTGGGACTTACCGCATCGGCCGAGATATTCGCGTAAAGATTGACTTGAAAAATTCATTGGGTTCACAGTTGAATTTGCGAGCCATTGATCCTGATTGTGGTTGTTTGGCAGTTGAGCCGAAACAATGTCATGTGAAACCAGGCGAACATCTTACGTTATCGCTGAGGCTCGACGCATCTAACAAGATTGCAACGATTCGACGCTCGATTCGTGTTTTCTTCCATGAATCAATTCATCCGTTTGTGTTGGATATTGATGTGCGCATGACCGGCCCCGTGGTCCTCTCGGAAACCACGGTGCAACTCGCATCGCCTGCTGGATCATTCGTGGTTTCAGGAAGAATTGAAGAACCGGGGGGACGGGTCCAGAAAATTGAAAGCTTGAGAGGATCTTTTGTGATCAGCGATCCATTTGTCCAAAGTGCAGAGGTATTCAAGTTCAGCGCGAGACCGACATTTTCGTTTGGTGATGTGGATGATTTGGTACGGATCCACTACCGCAACCCCAAGGGAGGCGTCCAAGTCATTGATCTCCCGATTCATTTACGTTTCACAACGCCGCTGCGATTTCTTCCCTCCACGTTGCATCTCGATCTGCAGAGCACTGGGTGGGTGGGTACTGTCCGGATGATTGTGGTTCCCGGCAAGTTAAGGCGGCCTCTGAATCAACTCAGCTACGTGGTTGAGTCCAAGTCAAGGCCCGGACAGTTATCGTATAAGGTCGCTGTTCGCGTACACACGGTATCAAGCATCATGTCCGTGCTCGATGTGTTGATTGCAGAGGAAAAGCAGGTTGAAGACCGCGATGATGCACTGTTTCCGGATCGTTTGCTTGTGTATGGCTCCAACAAAGAAGTTGTCGGAATTTTGAATCTTGTTCGTGAGGGAGAAAATTAGATGAAAATTTATGCATATGTCGGACTGGTTTTAGTGCTGATGCATGGAGGTTTGAGTAACGCTGGATCACCAGAACCAACGCAAAACAGTCCTCACGAGTGGGAGTGTACTTATGCCTTCAGCGATACTAGCTGCCGTGAGATGATTTCGGCATGGGCTGAAGACGAAGGAGTGGATTCTGCCAACATCACGGACCTCATGCGATGCAGTGATTGCCAACGACGAGAAGTGGTGGGCGCGTACTCAACACGCTACCTAATTGGATACGAATGTAATAATCGCGATGGGTATGACCGCAGGTTTGCATCTCTCGACGATGTCATTGGTGTGTATCGGCAGGCAGAAAACAGGAATGAAGGCTGGCGCATAACCGGTTGGGGGTTTCACCGGTGTTTGTTGAGTTGGAGGTGTGCACAAGCTTGTGCCATTGATTTTGATCGCGCGATTTGTGTTCCTTTGAGTGGATATTACATAGGCAGGTGGATACCAGAGATGGGTAGGCAGTGCGACGACAATACGACCGAGAGTGATGACAGCGATCTACCCTCGGACCAAGCGTTGGGTGGTGATCGGGAAACGCACTGGCATGGTTTTAATGATTTGCCCGGTAACTAACGCTGATTTGCATTCTGGTGTGATTGCTTTTGAACGATCTGGTCACCTGATGTTTTCAATCATGGAGTGGATGATGACTTTAAACCAGTGGGTCTTTTTGATTTGTAACTTTCTGATTCACCCAACGTTTATTTTGCTCGATTCAGCTGCCGTTGGACAAAAGTTGATGGCCAGTGAAGCAACGCAGGATGGTCGTCGTTCCGAGGTGGCTTGGCATCGATTCAGGGTGCCTACAACTCAAGATCGTAAGCGGCTGGGGAGTTGGATCGTGGAACTTCAGTCACGAACGATGGTGGTAGATCGATTGGCGGTCGATGTGTCTGGGGAAAAATACATCGGGGCAAAAGTGGACGGCTCAGAACGGGTAGTAGCCCGCCGATTCGCATACACATGGGCGATCGACCATCAAGAAGATCGTGAGCGTATCGTGTTTGCAGATCAAAGTTTGCTGGGGGCACCAAGGGAAAAAAAGGGAAAAGCCTATTTGGTTGATTCGCAGGCTTCGTCCTACGATCAGCTCAGGATCAAGAATTGGTTTCATGGGGCAACGGGCAAACTGCGGCATCTGCCTTCCAAGAGTAAATCCTTGAATACCCAGTTTCGATTATGTGGTGTTTTCGATCCCATTTGTGCCACAACGGGTGGGGTCGTCAGTATCGCCACGGGGAATGCGTTTGAGCGTCATAAGTGTCAATTACATGAGAAAAATCTGATCGGTATTTATAAGCAGCAGAATCTCACGGTTGCAGCTTTTGAGTATCAACCGGTTCCCCAGCTGATCTTTGTGCGGGTTGCCTCTTTTCGCGATGCCGTGCCAGTGCAGGTCGACGATTTCTTGTCGATGGGCACTGATTTGGCCCAGGTCTTGGAATTGGGAGACCATCGAGGCCGTAAAGAACTGTCATTACTTCGAAAGATTGTCAAACCTTATGCCCGTACCACATCCGTGTGGACTTCGAACACGAGCGTACAGTTGCCGGTCAAGCTGCTTAGTTTGACACTTGGAGGTGAGCAGGATTTTGAAGTGAAGGCGCAGTTTCAGTGGAGGATTGGTAGCCAGGTCCCCGATGCAGCATTTGATGTTGGCAATCTTGGCAGCACATCACCATTCGCCATGTGGGCAGAAGCACAGGACCTACGCTGAATACCACGCCGGATTGCTCGTCATGCTGCGAACAAGGGGTTGGATGAATGGGATTCAACGCAGTGCAGTTGGAATCAGGATCCAAGCTGTCGCATCACTCGTTGTACGATCTTCTCGATGGCTTCGGGTGGCATGACGAGTGTTTCGTCAAGTTCAGCAACTTCTGCCACCAAATTGTCTATTTCGCGTTGGGTACGGGCGACCGCATCTTTCTGCTGCTCTGATAGTGGGACTCGGCCAAAGCCTAGGTTCCAGCCTCTTGATCTAGCTCCAGCGCGAAAACCCTCTGGAAACTCCCCCAGCGAAATCATTGCATCGAATAACGGCAACAGCTGATATTGCAAACGCATCGCCTCTTTAATGTTGCCTGAAACGACGCTGCGATGGATTGCGCGGGTCAACTCGGGAACAACACCGCTGGTTGCATTGGTGCCCCCGTCCGCACCCGCAATCAGCATTGGCGCAAGGGCTGCGTCCCAACCTGTCAGGAAAGTAAAATCCTCGCGAAGAGGCCTGATCGCAGCGATCATACGCAACATATTTGGCAGGTCACCGGAAGAGTCTTTAATCCCGATAACACGCGGACATTCTGAAGCGAGTCGAATGACAGTGTCGACGTCGATGGGTGAGGCGAATAGCGGGATGTTGTAGAGGGTGACATCAATGGATACGTTATCGGCGATCTCGCGGAAGTACGCGTAGACACCTTCGCTGCTGAGTCGGTAGTAAAACGGGGCAACGATGGCGACGGCGCGAGCGCCCATCGCACCGTAGGCATCACAAGCATCGATGGTGGCTTTGACGTTTGCTTCTGCAGCACCAGCGAGCACGGGCACTCGGCCACCAGCTTGCTCCACGACGATCTGAACGATCCTTCGACGTTCTTCGGCAGTGAAGCGTACAAACTCACCTGTGCTGCCGTTGGGGTAGAGCCCGTCGACACCACGGTCAATCAGCCAGTCGACGTAGCCGCGAAGACGTTCTTCATCGACACGACCTGAATCATCAACTGGCGTGATGTTGGGCGTAAGAATCCCGGTGATTGGTTGCGGCATAATTTGTGATTGGCAAAGAGCGTCAGTGATGAAATGCAGGCCAACAGAGTGCTACTCGGCAAACTTACTCTGGCACTGTAATCCAAACGACTAAATTAGCGAGGCAATTACAAGTGCTACCACGCTCATCAGTTTCAGGAGGATATTGAGTGAAGGTCCTGACGTATCCTTGAACGGGTCACCAACGGTGTCACCGACGACGGCTGCTTTATGAGCTTCGCTACCTTTGGAGAGCACCACGCCGTCGACCTCAAATCCTTCCTCAATCATCTTTTTGGCATTATCCCACGCCCCACCGGCATTTGATTGGAAAAGTGCCATCAGCACACCGCTGACAGTCACTCCAGCAAGCAGGCCACCAAGCATTAGAGCATTAGTGTTTCCACCAAGCCCCCAAGACTCAGGAAGCCATTTGGGAACAAATCCGAAAGCCACCGGAACAAGTACAGCGACGAGACCAGGCAGGATCATCTCGCGGATCGAGGCTCGAGTTGAAATGGCAACACATTTGCCGTATTCCGCTTTTCCATCTGCTTTCTGGAATACCTGCTGGTCGTCTTCTGACCAGTCGGAAAATTCTTCACCCTCGTTTTTCTGCATGACCTGCAAAGCATTCTTTAGTTCGGGGATATCTCTGAACTGTCGCCGCACTTCTTCGATCATTGCCATTGCTGCACGGCCTACGGCATTCATGGAAAGTGCTGAGAACAGGAATGGTAGCATCGCTCCGATGAAAAGGGATGCCATCACGAATGGATTGAGGATATCGATACCTTCGAGTTGGCTGGCATCGTGACTTTCGTTGTACGTTACCTTGAATGCAGCAAACAATGCGAGCGCCGTGAGCGCTGCTGAGCCGATGGCAAAACCTTTTCCAATGGCTGCTGTGGTGTTACCCACTGCGTCGAGTTTATCGGTGCGATCTCGGATCTCTGGTGGCAAGTCCGCCATTTCAGCAATTCCACCAGCGTTGTCAGAAATGGGGCCGTAAGCATCGACTGCAAGCTGAATGCCAGTGTTCGATAACATTCCAACAGCGGCAATCGCGATTCCATACAGCCCTGCGCAGCTGTAGGCTCCGATGATGGCAACTGCGATGATCAGAATCGGAATCGCGGTCGATATCATGCCCACACCTACACCAGCAATGATGGTGGTCGCCGAACCAGTGACGGATTGACGTACGATCGACTTCACTGGCCCTTTTCCGGTACCCGTGTAGTATTCGGTGATCTTGCCAATTGCGAGTCCAGCACCGAGGCCGAGCAGAATCGCGTAGAAAACGCCATTGCTGCTGTAGGCAACGCCCTCGTGCGTCCAAGTTGGTGGCAGCATGAATTGGATAATGAAGAATGTGAGTATCAGCAGGATACCAGCTGATGAAAATTCGCCGAGATTCAAAGCGTGATGAGGATCGCCTCCGTCTTTCACTTTGACGAGAAAGGTACCCGCGATCGAAGTCATGATTCCTACACTTGCCAGAATGAGCGGTAGCATCACGGCCGACAACCCACCCATGCCGTCATTGGCAAATTCACCAAGTGTTACAAAAGCGGCACCTAAGACCATCGTTCCAATGATCGAACCAACGTAGGATTCAAACAAGTCAGCTCCCATGCCTGCAACGTCCCCCACGTTGTCACCAACATTGTCGGCAATGGTGGCAGGATTTAGCGGGTGATCTTCCGGAATGCCGGCTTCCACTTTTCCAACCAGATCAGCACCGACATCGGCTGCTTTGGTGTAGATGCCACCACCAACACGAGCAAACAAAGCGATCGATGATGCTCCAAATGAAAATCCTGTCAGCACTGTGATCACTTGCGTGATGTCTTCTACCCCAAACAGGACGCTGTAAATGATGAGCAGCGAGCTCAATCCCAGAACTCCCAAGCCCACAACCCCCATTCCCATGACAGATCCACCAGCGAAGGCTACTTCCAAGGCGTGCCCAAGGCCTGTCCGAGCTGCGTTTGTTGTTCGGACGTTCGCCTTGGTTGCTACTCGCATACCAATGAAGCCTGCCAAGGCTGAGCAAATCGCACCCAGAATGAAAGAAACTGCAATGAGGGGAGAGCTCGCTTCCTGCGTGCTACCGGCATAGCCAAGCAGGCCTGCAACGACAACGACAAAGATAGCTAGAATTGAGTATTCAGCTTTAAGGAACGACATTGCGCCTTCAGTAATATTGTTCGCGATCGCAATCATTCGATCGGTGCCCTCTTCCTGTTTAGCAACCCAGGAAGACTTCCAGAAAGTGAAAGCCAATCCAGCAATTCCTAACAACGGAATGAGGTATGCGACCCATGGAAGGCTCGCGTCTGCTGTCAGACCCGTCGCCGCAGGGCTAGAATCAAGCGGAGTAGTTCCAGCCGACGTATTCCCATTTGCGGTTTCCGTTTCGGTCGCTTGACTATCCGTTGTGTTTTGACTGTCTTGCGGAACCAAGGCCAACGCAGTTGAACCTAGTAGGCCAAGCACGCAAAGCCATGCAAAAGAGCGGTTGAAAACCAACATTATCGTTAATCCTTCCGGGTACGGTTACTTGTCGACAATGCGTGGTGGAGCCTGCATTTTGACGTGTAATGGATTTTTTGTGACCCTTATTATGCCCACAGGGGATTCTGGCTTACTATAGCGACGGGTGCCAAATCCTCGATAATTTACGATTCGTTTTCTTCGGCCTCGTATGTGAGAAGTTGATCTCACTTTTGTTTTGGCCGAATTCTACGTTCTGTCGAAGTGGATGAACGGGGCTTGGTGCATGGGAATAGCCCTGCGAAATCACGATCGCTAAGCCTTGCGAATTTCACCGTGTAACGATGCGGTTGGCACCAATTGTGAGGTGAAAAACCATGCACGTCGTGTGTTCAAAGTACACCTTATCGCGTGATTTCGTCCCCCGTCACGGGTGGCTGCCAAGGAACTTGTCCACCTTGCTGCACGTGAACTTGGAGACGACGACTTAGTTCTCTAAGCTTTGTTGGCAGTTTCTTAGCAAGGTTGGTGCTCTCGGCCGGGTCTGCCTTAAGATCGAATAGCTCGAACTGCTTGGTCGGTAAATCATGCACGAGTTTGTAGTGCCCGTCGAGAAGTGCTTGGCTGGTCAGTCCAGAATAGGATGGGCCGCCTTCGCGGCGGACGAAGTAAATTTCCCGTGCTGGCCATAAATTGGTGCCGTTGGCAGTCAGTGGTTGTTTGATCAGCGGTAACAACGAGCGGCCATCGATTCCGTTAGGTACTTTGATACCTGCTAAATCAACGATGGTTGGGAAAAAGTCAGCCGTACAGCAGACGGTGTGGCTTGTAGTATCTGCCTTCGTTTGGTTCGGAACCCGGATGCAGCCGGGAATTCTCAGCCCACCCTCATACATCTGTTGTTTTTCACCTCGCAGGGGGCCATTGTTGGCACCCACGTTTGCTTGACCCCCGTTGTCACTGGTGAACACGATGACAGTATTTTCGTACTGCCCCGATTTCTTCAAAGCACTCAGAACTTTGCCAATCCCCGAATCCATGTGCTCAATCAATGCCACAATTTTTGCACGCTTGTCACTAATGGCCTTGTCGCGATTGGCTTGTTCGCGAACTTTGACCTTCTGGAACCAGTCTTCAGGAGGCTGGATCGGCGTATGCGGTGCGTTATAGGCGAGGTAAAGAAACCACGGCTTCCCCTCTGAACTAGACCTGGTGGCTGACAAGGCACTATTGGCATCCTTGGTGACTTCGACTTCTGTCGCTCCCACTTCTTTTCCTTGGCTGTTGATGTATTCGACAGCCCATCGAGTAAATAGATCAGTTGCATGGCCTTGGGGATCGATTTCTTGGCGGTCGTCTCGCATGTAATTGATGCCATGACGCCGGTGCGTGTAATAGTCGTCCATCATGTCACCGAGATACCCCTTAAAGCTGTCAAAGCCCTGGCTCAATGGGTGTGTTGAAGGTGAAAGCCCAAGGTGCCATTTGCCAATGGCGATTGTTTCGTAGCCATTTTCCTGCAGCTGGTGTGGGAGAGTTTGCGTGAAAGGTTGGTAGTAACCCCAGTTGTTTTCACGGTGCGTACGAATCACGCCAGGGACACCAACTCGGTCTGGATAGCAGCCTGTGAGCACAGAAGCTCGCGTGGGTGAGCAGACGGGGCAATTCGCGTACAGATTTCCGAGTTTAAGCGATTCAGAATATAAATAGTCCAAGTTGGGTGTTTGCATGTCGTCGCTGCCGAGGCACGACAGATCTGCGAAGCCAAGGTCATCCACGATGACCAGCAGCACATTGAGCTTTTTGGGTGGGGCAGCGGTTTCAGCAGAGCAAGTCGCGATGAAGCAGATCGCAAAAACGCAAAGGCAGGCGACAGTGAGGCGATATTTTTGAGGGCGTTGAGAGTACATCAGTGGAGGATATGTTGAGTAAAGCGGATTTTATCGATTAGGAGCCTGCTATCGTAACTTGATAGGGTACAGTTTTGTTGACCAGGGAAGCGAGGGAAACTAAACTTAGAAACAGCTTTTCTCAAGTGTTGCTAAGACATGGGCCTAGCAATACTTATAGGTAGCGTCTTGCTGCAGTTTGCGATTCTGAGGCGGACATTCTTGTAAGATGTGGGCCACGTCGTTGGCACGGGCCATACCCAACGCTTTCACAAGCCACTGATCATCATGCCATCGGAAGACCCGATTCGAATCGATGCTTCGACGGTCCACCGTGCGGTACATTCAAGTACCGCACGAGATGACCTGTCTGGAGGTGAAACGACGGGGAATGATCAGGGTCATGAATCCGCCGCCGAATCTTCGCCAGCGGTCGGAAAAGTGAACGAGGAAGAGATTTCCGAAGCCAATACCGTGATTCGGGGTTCTTCACGCGTTGAAAAATCCAAACCAGCCGTTGAGATCCTCGACCGGACTCCCGCTGCAGTCACGAAAGGCCTGCTGGGGGCACAGCTAAATCACTTTCATCTGGAAGCCTTCATTGGAGGCGGTGGGATGGGAGCAGTGTTCAAAGGCCATGATGAGCAGTTGGACCGAACGGTTGCCATCAAGGTGATTCCTTTCGTCGGTGATGATCCCGACTTGCAGCGACGTTTTCGAAACGAGGCACAAAGTGCGGCGAAGTTAGATCACCCTAGAATCGCCAGAGTGTTTGATGTGGGTAGCCATGGCGATTGGCACTACATCGTTTTCGAGTATATCGAAGGTACGAATATTCGTGATCTGGTCACTCGCAATGCTGTGCTACCAATTGACGATGCGGTGTTTTATACCTGTGAGTTGGCAGACGCTCTCCAGCACGCTGCAGACCGAGGTATCGTGCATCGAGATATCAAACCGTCCAATATTTTGATCGGCCAAGATAGCAAGATCAAACTTGTTGATATGGGGCTGGCTCGTTCAGAGAATCTTGACCTTAGCGAAGATATGACTGCCAGCGGGGTCACGCTCGGAACGTTTGACTACATTTCGCCAGAGCAGGCAAAGGACCCACGTGATGCTGATCTCAGAAGTGATATTTATTCGCTAGGCTGCACGCTTTATTTCATGTTGACAGGAAGCCCTCCCTATCCCGGGGGGACGATGCTGCAGAAACTCTTAAGTCATGGGAATGCTCCACCGCCTGATGCACGTGTTTTGCGTCCCGAAGTGAGCGATCATATGGTGGCCGTGATTCAAAAGATGTTGGCCAAGAATCCCGACGAACGTTATCAGACTGGCTTTGATTTAGTTGCTGATCTCCGCGAGGTCGCTGTGCGTGATGGCTTGTCACGTTCGCAAGCGTTGAATCCTGTCACGGTTCCTCAGCCGAACTTGATAGGGTTGTGGTTGGAAAAACACGCTCCATGGATCGCGGCTGTACTGCTTTTGTTCGTGATTGCTGGGTGGTTGCAATTCCAGTCGGCGACTTCACCTGATTCCGTGGTCGTCCCCTCCAGTGCCGTGGTTGTCCCGGCGACGGCCGCGGTACCCGAAGTTGGAAATACAAAACCGTTAACGAAGACACTTCTGCCAACGACTCGTAATCCCCGAGACTCGGGTTTTTTACCGGAGCTCGAATGGGATTTGGGTACGGGCACTGGACGCGCTTTGCGGGACGAACCACCAGCGGCATCCAGCGAACAGCCCAGCAAGGAAATCGAGCAAGACGCGTTGGGCTTCACGCCCGTTCCACTGCAAGGTGAATCAACAGAACGCGATACGCGGTTGGATTCTGCTGTGCCGGATCGTGTCGAACCAATCACAGGCGAGAATGCAAACGAGGTCGCAACCCAAGTTATAAGGATCGTTTCGGAATCCGATATCGGCGCGGAATCCAGCGGTGTATTGCATGCGGCAACACTTCGAGATGCTTTGTTGATGGTTCAGGAAAATGATGTCAAGGAGATTGAGATCGCCGTCCCGGAAATTGTGAGCGAGCCAGTTGATTTACAGGTAGAAGACCTATGGATCAGGTCAACCGTCAGTGGTGGTACGGTCATTCGATTCGAGGTCGATAATGCCGCAGCAACCGTTCGTGGTTGTATGCTTGATGTAGGATCGAGTGATGTGGTGATCGAAGATATCAACTTTGTCTGGCAGGTGCCCGGCGGCAGTGTGTCTGGCGGTTCTTTATTTGAAATGAATGAGAACACTTTGCTGCGTTTGACTGACTGTAGTGTAACGGTCAGCAACCCGAATCTGCGCGACAATGTTTATGCCTTTGACGTGATTGCTGATTCAAGCTTTTCAGGTGGAGCGACAGCAGGTGAGCCAGAGGTACAGATAGAGTTGAACAATGTTGTTGTCCGCGGGGAGATAACAATGTTGCACATGGATGAGGCAGCCAAGCTGGGCTTGGATTGGGATAATGGCCTACTGGCAGTTTCAGGAAGCATGATCGAAACGGGTGGAACGCTAATTGAAAACGTAGAGAGTGCTGGACGCATCAATCTCGAATTTTGGCGGGTCACCGTGCATGCGTCCGCGGGTATTTTTCGGATGACTGCGTCGGGAAACACTCCCTATCCTATGGCGGTGGATCGTAAAGCAGGACAAAGTATTTTTATTGTGGATCAGGATCAGCCACATTTTAAGTTCTCTGGCTTTCCGAAACGCTTTCAGGGCAACGAGTTGCTCCGATTGAGGGGAAGTTCCAATCTGTATCAAGTTGGGCCTGAGTTCCGAGATGTGATGCTCCGTATTGAATCAGAAGACGGCATTTCGGTGTTAACCCATATGATGGATCTGGAGGAGAGCCCACCGCAATGGGTCGTTGAGAAGTCGCCTCGGCGTTCATCCAGCGTTGTGCGCGTGCCCCGAGAATGGCCTCCTGCGGGGCAGCGTGTTCCTGATGTTTATGAACAGACTGATGCCTCACCGCGGGGGTTCACACGAGAATCGTTACCGTCTCTCCCTCTACTCGAAAATAACGAAAATGAGGGGTTGTCCAGTGAGCGTACGCTCTGAAAATGCTGTTTTTAGCTTGTAATTGGAGTTGGGATTTGACAATCGGTGGGTTCTTAGACTTAATTGTATGTACAGAGAACCTGTTTTCTGTCTCATAACGTCCCACCTATCCCGTCCCCGACGCCTCTCCCTAGTCCGAGAGTCTTCTGAGTAGCACGGGGATATTCGCAACCTCCGGAGAAGATTGAATGAAACGACTGGCAATTCTTTTTGCGTGCCTCATGTTGGCGACTCCTGCCATGGCAATTAGTGAATTTGGCAAGCAATGGAAAAATGAGTTCCTCGGTGGTGAGGATGTGGACGAGGACTTCAAGCGAGCTGGAAGAAAAGCTGGCTGCTATGTCTGTCACGTCAAAGGTGAAGATAAGAAGAAAGTACGGAATGAGTATGGCAATGCCATCCACAAGTTGCTGAAAGCAGAAGACTTCTCGAAGGAGTATGTGAAAGCGAATCCGGAAGAAGCAAAGAAGAAGATCTTGGAAGGCTTCAAAAAGGCTGGTGAAGCGAAAAGTAAAGACGGCAAGACTTTCACCGACAAGATCAAAAATAACGAATTGCCTGCGACTGACGCAGGTCTGTAAGAAAGAAACTGAACACTACTCCGGTAATGTTGTGAACCGCTTGTCAAACTAATCTTGGCAGGCGGTTTTTTTGCGCGTGGTGAGCCTTCTGCTTTTGGTGTTGAACACAAGCTTCTAATTTCCCCCTCCCTCCCTTCAATAAATGACCATGAATTCCAAATTTAAAACTGCGTTTGCTTGTTTGCTACTCTTCTCATGCGGCCAAATCACCGTGCTCGGGCAGGACTCGAAAGACGGCTTCCTGCCCTTGTTTGACGGTAAATCACTCACCGGTTGGAAGGTTGCAGAGGAAAATCCACAGAGTTGGAAAGTAGTGGACGGCCAATTGGTCTGTGAAGGTCCGCGCTGCCACCTGTTTTATGATGGCAAACTCGCACCCTTCAAAAACTTTCACTTTATCGCTGAGGTAAAGACCACGCCCGGTAGCAATGCGGGTATCTACTTTCATACCAAGTATCAACCCACCGACTGGCCACGGCAGGGATTCGAATGCCAAGTCAACGTGTCCCATAAAGATCCGAAAAAGACCAGCAGCCTATACGCCGTTGAAAATGTTGCTGATCCCGGGGTGAAAGATAACGAGTGGTATACCCAAGAAATTATCGTCCAGGGCAAGAACGTAGTTCTGAAGGTCAACGGCAAGACGATGGTCAATTATACCGAGGCTGAGGATCAGGCCCCAGCGAGCAAGCAGTTCCAACGATTAATCGGTCAAGGTACATTCGCCCTCCAGGCTCATGACCCCGACAGCAAAGTCTACTTCAAGAATTTGCGAGTCAAAAAACTCGATTGACCAGCAACGCGATTGCTTGATCTGGAAAAGGCAGGGTTGCGAGCAGCCCTGCCGCGGCGTCAGACCAGATAGGATGGAGTGAATCCTGTATGCCCGCCCGGTCGCGTCTCAGAATTCCGTTTTGGAGCGAGCAGTGATCGCTGCTCGCCGTATCGGCGTCATAGGTCATTACCCGCGATACGCGTTTCTTGCGTCGGACAACAGTTCGGAGTCGTTGGCAAATTGGGCCTAGCGACCTAGGAACGCATTGTACAGTTTACCCATGGCTGGGTTGGGGACTTTCCAGACTCTTAGGCGATCGCCCGGTTGCAGTGCATAGTCACTCTCGGGGCGAACAGTGGCACAATCATCGGACATGAGTACTTCCATAGGCAGTCCGTTAACAGTGCCGGGAGAATATCGATACAGCGTTGCGCCCACATATTCAAGCTTTGATAAAACTCCGGTTTCTTGCAGCAGGTCACTGACATAGACAGACTGTCCAGCGGCGGGTAACGGCATCGAGCGGGCCGGATTGCTGTCTCCGACGACTTCTAGAACCACCCCATTCTCTGCTTTGGCTTGTCGCACCGCATAATAGGCTTGCTCTTGCACGCTGTGATCGAGATCCAGCGAGGAACTCGCGCTCAGGTAATCCGGGTTCGATGGGCGTTGAAATGCGGTTCCAGGCAACTCCAGAGAGGTACAGCCAGTGAATGCAACGCAGGCCAACGCAGGCCAAATTAGGCCTGGCAAGGAACATTTTCGAGCGTAATTCGGAAGCATTTGGGAGGAATCCGTTGGAAATTGTTTGCTGCCGACCCGGTGTTAAACTTTTCTGATTAGGCCGACTTTTCGGTGAATCGGCATTTCGCGTGGGTGTCTTTAGGCCAAACTAGCTCTTTTTTAGCAAGAAAATGTTCGTGACAGCCAATCGGAAATGCTGTCAGGATTGCCCTGATGACAGAAAACGGTCGATTTCCTGCTTTCGGATTCTCGACCTGATCTGTATAGTACCGAGCTTCCAACCAATAGATTTCCCGAGAAAAACGACAGAGAATCCGATGGCACGGCAATGTGAAGTGTGTGGCAAGAAAGTCCAAATGGGCAATCGCGTCGAAACACGCGGTAAAGCCAAATACTTAGGCGGCGTAGGTACCAAGATCACCGGTATCACACGACGTAAGTTCGTACCTAACTTGCAAAAAGTCCACGTGACACTGCCAAACGGTCAAAATAAGACGCTTCGGGTATGCACTCAGTGCATCCGCAGCGGTGCCGTGCGAAAGACGGTGAAAACCAAACCGTTTGATGTCAGCGGAGCGAAGAAGTAGTCATCGTGTCGCTCTCTACCGCTGAAGTTCGAAAATTAGCTTTGCTTGCAAGGCTGGATCTGTCCGATGATGAGGTCGCTAGTGTAGGGCCTCAGTTGGATAGTATTCTTGCTTTTGTTGAACAGCTGACGGAACTCGACACAACGGATGTTGAGCCCATGACGACTGCGTTGGATGTTGATAATCGTTGGCGTGAAGATCGGCAAACTGACACGCTGTCCAACGACGAAGCTTTGGCAAATGCACCTTCACAAAGCGAAGGTTGTTTTCTTGTGCCGCCCGTTCTGGGCGTTGTGGTCTCGAAATCGTTGTAAGCTTCTGGGCACGGCCAATGAGCGTCGCCGCTGGTCATTTGTCTTAGACGCACTCATTCGCTCTTGTTGCGGGGGATGACGATGGACTTTGGATTTCTCAGCTTATTGCCCCCTTTGGTTGCGATTGTTTTGGCAGTTGCGACCCGAAGGGTTGTTCTGCCTCTGGCTGCTGGCGTAGCTGTGGGGGCTGTTGTCTTAGCATTTGGACGTGTTGAGTTGGTTACCGATTTTGGTACCAACGACCGTGTTCGAGTCAGGTTCGTGGCACCATCCCCTTGGGTCTCTGGATGCAAAACGCGACTTGTTCTTCTTCGACGTGACAAGGGGGACGAATTGCCGTTGGTAATGTCGCCACAGTTTTTCATGGACAATGAACCATATCTCGACAGCCTCGAGATTCAACTCAACAGCAATGCCAACAGCGAAACAACCGTCCAGGATTTATTAGACACGCTCCAAAACAGTAGCTCCCGTGCGCAAGGGCTAGCCACGGCTTCGTTAGAGAAAGGCGAGCCAAGTACGCCAATCGCAGCAAGTTTGCCGAGTGACTTGGAGATTTTTGATTTTGAACCGCAGTGGAAATATTTTCCAGGTTCCGGGATTTCATTGCCAGTTGCTGCTTGGTGGAATGCGGTGGTTATTTTTGTCACCACCATCTACGAATCCATTTCTTCTCTGTCTCACATTCAGGCTCTGATTTTTAGCCTTTTGTTAGGTGCCATGGTGGGGACATTAGAATCAGGAGGCGGGATGCGTGTTTTGATTCAGCGAGTTTCCAGCAAGATCAAGTCCCGGCGGGGCGCGCAGACGTTGATAGCGACCTCAGGATTGGCCGTTTTCTTTGATGATTATGCCAATACTCTGTTGTTGGGTGGCACCATGCGTTCCACAGCTGATCGCTACCGGCTGTCGCGGCAAAAATTGGCTTACCTAGTCGATTCGACGGCGGCTCCAGTCGCGGGGTTGGCGGTCGTCAGCACGTGGGCAGCTATTGAAATCAGCTACATGGCCGACGGCTTGGCTGTTGCAGGAATCGACGACAATCAAGCTGCCTTTGAGATGTTCATCCGGTCGATTCCTTACAGGTTTTATCCTTGGCTTGCGCTAGTCATGGTTTACTGCATAACGATTTCCCAGCGAGATTTTGGCCCAATGCTGAAAGCCGAGCAGGCGGCGCTGATGGCGGAGCTTGACGGCGAGTTCAAAGAAAATGGCACGGTGGCTGAACCCTATCCTCGTTTATGGTGGGCTGCTGTTGTCCCGGTAGTGCTGTGCGTCGTGTCTGTGATGGTAATGCTGGTCTACACAGGGCTTGAAACGCAGGCAGCTAGCGAGGACGTAGCGGTTGTTGGGCAGGCGGAATACGGTTTGCTCAGGCAAGCAGGCCAAGTCATTGGCAATGGGGATTCGTACGTCGCTTTGATGGTGGGTGGTGCTGTAGGGTTACTTGCTGCAGTCTGGATGCACATCGCACTGGGCGGCTGCCGTTTCACAGAATGTATGAAAGGCGCATTTGGCGGTGCCCGTCAGATGGGACCCGCACTGTTGATTCTCTGGTTTGCATGGGCTCTATCAGCCATGACAGAAAAAAATGCACTGGATACCGGTGGCTATCTCTCCAGTATTCTGTCTGATCGGCTCGATGTTCACCTGCTGCCCACCGTTGTGTTTCTAATCGCCGGGGCTATGGCTTTTTCCACCGGCACCAGTTGGGGAACGATGGCCATCTTAACGCCACTCTCCGTTGGTTTAGCGTTGCAGTTGGATGCTGAAGGTGGGCCTGACGGTGCAATCGCACTGGCCACCTGCGGGTCTGTGCTCGCCGGAGCTATTTTTGGAGACCACTGTTCCCCTATTTCTGACACAACCGTGTTGTCGAGCCGCGCTAGTGGTTGCGATCATGTGGCTCATGTTCGCACGCAAATGCCATATGCGATGGTGGTCGCTGTTGTATGCATTCTCGGTGGAACCATTCCCGCAGCGTTTGGTGTTTCGCCTTGGATAAGTCTCGTCCTGGGAACAGTCGTGCTGGTTGCTGTCGTGCGCAGTTTCGGGAAACTGCCTCGGGAAACTGAAAATCACGTTCCCGCTGGCAAAGAGTGATATAGGTCTGTTTGCTGACACAGAGTGCCGTTTGCCTTCCGAGGCACTACTGACGTGTCAAAACGGTTCAGCATCGATCTTGCGTTCGGCGAGCAGAACAGTTTACCGATTGCTTCCGGCAACCAAATGTTGGCTTTGAAATGATCTACCAAAGCCCCGAGAACACAGGGATGGTTATGGTTTTCCAGATGCTTATCAATTTGAGTAAGAAACTCTGGGGGGGGTGCTTCACCGTTTGTGCCGTCACATTCCCCTTAACGCAGCATTCAGTGTTGGCGCAACAAAACAGTGTTTGGACTAGGGGGGCCCATGGGCCAAGCAGGACAGCGACCGTTGTTGCTAGTGAGGTTCCTTCGCAACCAAAATTTGTTCCCATTGGTACACGGAGCCTTGTGGATCAGTATCGGAATGATCACCGGCAGCCAGATCTGCGTTCTGTAGCCGAGTCCGCGCGAAACCAACAGGTTTTGAGCAGTAATAGGCATTTAGTTCGTCTGCCTCAGAGTGGTTTCGCGGCCCCACCACTGCCAACGACAGGGGTTTCACCGTTAGCATCACCTGTAGATGGGGGTTTGGGACTTCCTTCTCAAGCAGTGACCCCACCATCAGGTTTTCAGGAGCCGAGTGTGGGGGCACCCTTTGGGCTACCACCCGACAGCGGCACCCCCTTGCCAATGTCCAATCCAGTTCCGTCTCCAACTGCCATGGCACCTCCAACAGGTCTCCCCGCTGCCCTGCCCATGAATCCTGCTGTTCCCAGAAATGTCCCCGTGGCGAGCTTGCCTTCTACGCAGGTGATACCCGGAAATGCTGATATGCTGCCCATTGCCCAGCCCCACTTGAATGATGGTTTCGCAACCGTGGGGAACAGTTGCTGTGTATCAGCACCCAGCAGTTATGTTGCAGCGATG
>DOPG01000428.1 GCA_003513555.1 Rhodopirellula sp.
CCTGCAGGGTCTTCGTCGCGCGTTAGCTGCGTCATGGACTCAAGCAGTGGGGGGGGAAGCGTATTGGCTCGACCAAGAACGCGTACAGCGTTGGATTTTACTTGAGGGTCATTGTCTGATAGGGCAAATGCCAAGCTCGGATGAGCGATTGGGCCGAGTTTGCCAAGTGAGTTGACAGCCATACGCCTGATGTTGACGCTGTCATCTTCGAGCAGGGGAGTGAGAAGTTCGGTAACTGGCTTTGCGTTATCCTTCATCCAGCCGAGTGCCTGGATTGCACCGCCGCGTTGTGCGGCGGAGGAGTCAGAGAGTCGTTCACCAAGGATCGGTAGAGCGTTCGCCCCTATTTGTCCAATTGCCCATGCTGCCCTATATCTTTTCTGCACACTGCGGTCGGCAAAAGTATTGCAAAGCGGTTCGATTGCTTTTTCTGCTCCAGTTCCAATTTTCCCAATTGCTGTAACCGATTGCATCCAGACCTGTTCATCACGATCATCTAGTTGTGCAATCAAAGCATCGAGAGCTGGTAACGCGTCCTTGCCCATTGTGGCAAGTTTGTAGGCAGCATCGCGACGCTTATTTAAATCAGCATCACCAAGCGATGCTGCGAGCTTTTGGGCATCGCTTATCGAGTCTTGCTGCACCGGGGTTTCTTGGGAGTTGACCCTGTTTGTTTCCACGCAGCAGATGGAAATGAAGATCAGCACCACCGCCGCAGAGGCATTTGCGTGTTTAACAGGCCTCCCGAGCGATCTCGGTTTGATTGAGAGGTTCTTTGCCACTGTTGGCCATTTTCGGACAGAGGGACCAGTGTTGAGTGCCGAGCGTCGAAGCGGAATCAGCTCACAAAGCAGGGAATCAAAGTTGTAGCTCCGATAGACAGCCAGTGCTGTCACCGACGAAATCAACGGGGGTACCAAAACGTTCCAGCATCGACATGAACAAGTTGCACATCGGCGTTTCGGGTGCGACCTGCACATGGCGACCAGAGTCAACTAATCCACCGGCTTTTCCTGCGAGAAGAATTGGCAAGTTCTCGTTGTTATGACGATTCCCGTCACTGATTGCACTGCCGTAACAGATCATCGAGTTATCCAGCAGATTTGATGTGCCATCTGGTGTTGCCTTGAGTTTCTGAAGAAAATAACTGAGTTGCGCTACATGAAACTGATTGATTTTGCTGATCTTTTCAAGTTTGACAGGGTCGTCGCGATGGTGGGAAAGGCCGTGGTGGCCATCAGCAACGTTGATGTTGCGGTAGCTACGGTTACTGCCGGCATCAGCAAACATGCAACTGGCGATACGGGTGCGGTCGGTCTGGAAAGCCAGCACCATCATGTCGCACATCAGTCGCAAGTGCTCGCCGTAGTCACGCGGAGTATTTGGTGGCTGTGGATAATCAAGATCGATGTTGGCTGCGTTGTCATCGGTAGAACGCTCTATTCTTTGCTCTACCTCACGCACACCATTCAGGAATTCATCTAATTTCCGTTTGTCCTGAACAGCCATTGTCTTCTGCAAACGCTTCGCATCTTCTGAGATGAAGTCCAAGACACTCATTTTAAGACGTTCGCGCTGTTCCGCCTTTTTATCACGTCCTTTACCGGGCGAGTCACTGAACAGTCTCTCGAAAACCGATCTAGGGTTTGTTTCCTTACCGACGGGGGTTGAGGCTGATGACCACGCAATATTCGAAGAATAAGCACAGCTGTAACCACTATCGCAATTACCTGCGCTGCGTCCCGCTTCACATCCAAGTTCAAGTGACGCGAATCGAGTTGCGTGTCCTGCTGCCTGAGCAGCAATCTGGTCTACCGAGACGCCGGAGCGAATATTCTGCCCGGCTGTCTTACGTGGCTGAGCACCAGTCAGGAACACCGATGCACTTCGTGCATGATCACCTGCACCGTCACCATTCGCCCGACCCTTGTCATGCGTCAGACCACTCAGAACCATTAGCTCATCTTGAACAGGAGCCAAAGGCTGAAGAATCTTCGGTAGATCATATCCGTGACCGACGCTTTTCGGTGTCCAGTCCGATAGGTGTATGCCGTTAGGGACAAAGATGAAAGCCATGCGTTGCGGAGGCGTCTGTGGACGATTCGAAGCGTAGGCGGTGCTGCCGTGCGACGCAGTACCCCGTGTCGCTAGTGATTCGAACCACGGCAGGGCCATGGAAACTCCGAGGCCACGCAGTATCGATCGTCGGGAGTGATTACTCATATTGATTCTCGTACTTCCGTGTCTGTCACAATTGCTAGTTGAGTGAACGATTGCCCAAGTTACAGGCCATTACTCCTAATCGTCCATGCAAGGACGGTGAAGCAATGAAAATCCTGGGAGCGAGTCGAAACGCTTAATGGAGGTTGGGGCGGGGGGCCGTGAACAGGGATCTGCCGGCCGACGCAGCTTGGACAAAATCCGAGCAAGTCGACTGAGCAGGGTAGGTGCGCCGATTCGCTCCAGCCTGTGTGCACACTTGCCGCTCACGACATCCTTATTAACCGTTGATCACATTCTCCCCTATTCTAGACTCAAGGCTATCCCTTTGCACCCGGATCTTTGCGGACATTGGGGGCTCTGTCAATTTTTCTTCGAGCCCTCGGGTAGCATGGGCCGGTGGATTTGTGCGGCAAATCGGGTGATTCTTGTGCGAGATTTCGCCCCCGCTCAGCCACCTGATTTCTTAAGAGTGAGTATGTATTCAACTAGGTCTACCAATTGGTCGACCGTCAGCAGTTTTTGCAAATCTTGCGGCATCAGCGATGTTTTCTGTTTTTTGAAGATTTCAATGTCTTCCTGATCGACTGTCTTGTCGATTCCTTCGCTGTTACGAAGTGTTACGGCTTCATCTGTTTCACTTATCAGAAGCCCGGTAACAGCCAAGCCGTCGAGAGTCAGGATGGAATACGTCTCGAAGTTGTGGCTTACCGCAGCACTCGGATCGAGGATGGAGACGTACATCGCTTCACGCGATAATTTACTGCCGATTTCGCTTAGGTCTGGGCCTACCTCTTTTCCCTTACCCCGAACTTTGTGGCACTTGTTGCAGGTCCCAGCAGTCTCGAATATTTTGCGTCCCGCCTCGGCATCACCGGTGCGTTTCACAAGTTCAGATAACGCTGGTAGTGGGCGGCTATCTGCGGTGGCTGGGAGTTTCAGGTACTTGGCAGCAGTCGTCGCAATCTCGGTGTTGGAAGAACCAAGTAGGGCATTGGCTGCCGCGAAATTAAGATCATCTGGCAAATTTCCGCTCGTCACTAATTTCATGATTTTCTGCTGTCCATCGAGACGCTTCCCCAGTGCTTTAAGGGCTGCAGATCGGACTGCGACGGTTACAGCATCACTTTGCATCAGCGGTAAGAGGATTGAAACGGTTTGCTTGCCTGCTGCGTGCCCAATCAACTGGACCGCAGCTTGAGCTTTGGTTTCGTTGTCCGACTTCGCCATTACGACCAGTGATTTATCTTGATTCATCGCAAACAGTAATTCAGCACCTCGAACTCCACCAGTTTCTGATGCATGGTCGATGCTGTACTTGACTAAAGATTCGGCGATTTCAGCAGGCTGAAATCGTTCGATCAATTCGAAGTATCGATCGCTGCCCTCTTCGGCACGCAGATATCGCATCACCGCAGCCTTGGCAGGAGCAGAACTTTCGAGATCGAAGTTCTGAAGGCGAAGCACCGTCTCAATGATCAGCTTGTCTTTGGGGGTGACATCACCAGTCTCCTCTCCATGCAAAGTCGCGGGCAGCAGCGCGCACGAAAGAAAGGCAAGAAGAGCAGTTGTCGAGAGCATTCGCATGAAGGCAGCCAAGTGCTGGTCCCCTAAGCAGGAAGGTTGAATTCGTGGTGGCACCAGTCGAAACCGGCGCCGCACCATTGCCAATGCAGAAAGTCATCACTGCAAAACGTAATCACAGCAGAATGCCATTAAAATAACCGGCATCCGTCCATTGAATCAAAGACCCAGAAGACTTTTCAAGGCAGCGTCCTTGCGATCGCCGCTGTGAAAGTCGAAAGCTCGCATTAAACGATTTTGCTGGGCCTCGGTGACCTTGGGTTGCTGCAATGCTTTGACCAGATAATCGGCGGCTTCAGGTGCTCTGCTACGCCACACGATGTCTTGCCCTGCCGGTGTATTCCAGTCGTCGCCAACTTGTGCAAGCCATGCTGCGAAACACGCTTCTGGGTGAGTGTCGGCGCCGATTCCAAGTGCTTCGAGGTACCAGCGATCTTTGCCATCATGCTGAAGTGCGAGTTGGGCCCAGACCTGGGCTGCTTGCGGGGATTCACTGTGTCGTAATGCGACAGCGAGTTCTCGTCGTACTTGTGGCGACGGATCGTCTGCGACCGTCGCGATGTAGTCGAGAACATCCCCTTTCATCGCCGGGTCACTTGCCAGTTTGAGTTGACGCGCGAGACGGATTCCAACGATGCGGAGGTCAGGATTCTTGCTTGCGAGGGCCTGCTTGATCGTTTGCGGCCCACGCCCATCGATCTTGCCCAACAGCCATAAAGCTCGCGCCTGGTAGATGGGATTCTTTGAGGATGCAAGGTTCAGCAGTGCCGACTCGGCTGCACGACCTTGCTTGTGAAGGGCCTGCCATGCCATGTAGCGTGCGGCGTAATTCGGATTTTTTAGTGCTTCGATCGATCCTTCAATGGTATCGAAGTTGAATTTTGGGATTTTGTAATCGCCCTTGTGGTTGCCTGGCATGATGCGGAACAACCGGCCGCGATCCAGATCACCCATCCCGTGACCGCCCACGCCGGGGTCATACCAGTCTGCGACAACAAGCGAACCGTCCGGCGCGACCTTCACGTCTGACGGGCGGAACCACTGGTCTTTGGTGCCGGTCAGGATGTTTCGGATTTTTGCTGAATAACCCGCTTCATCATTGGAGATCATGTAGGCCCTGCAGACGTTTGGCCCTGCGTCGCAGTGCACCACATGTCCGCGGAACATGGGCAGTAGGTCGCCCTCGTACACCGTGATACCCGTGGGTGAACCCGCGCCCGTCTGGAGCAGGTTGGGGACTACGCCCGGATCGCTAAGATGCCAGTGTCGTTCTGGGATACTGTCCCGCATCCCTGTTCTCTTCGCTTTCCAGCCTGCACCGGTTTTTTCATCCTTGTAACCATAGTTGCCAAACTCCATCACATAGTTAATTCGAACGCCTCGGTTACCATCGTCGTCGTTATCTGACTGCCAGATGCTTCCATAGGAATCTACCGTTACCATCCAGTTGTTTCGAAAGTTCCAGCCCAATGTTTCAAATTCGCTGCCGTCCAGATTGCAGCGGAAAACCATTCCTTCTTGATACGGTTGGCGATTCGCTGAGACGACAATACCTGCTGCATCAACGATTGGCTTGCCATCCTTGTCCTTGATTTGACGGCCGGCGTTTCCAAAATTGAAATACAGTTTGCCATCAGGGCCGAACGTGAATGCATGAATTCCGTGGTCGTGTTGAGATCCGCTGATGCCACTGAACAGCACTTCCTGGGTGTCTGGTTTGTCATCACCATCGGTGTCGGTAAAGACCTGTACTTTATCGCCGGCTGAGACGATCACTTTGTTACCAAGCACACAGACGCCGTGCGGCGAGTCAATGTCACGGCCTTGGTAGTAAACTTTTTCACTATCGACTAACCCGTCACCGTTGGTGTCCTCAAGGATCAGGATGCGGTCACCCTCGGGGCGTTTTCCGTTATGTCTGCGATAGTTAACGATTTCGCAAACCCAAACACGTCCCAGGTGATCGATATCGATATTCGCTGGGCTAAGTAATTGTGGTTCGGCTGCAAACAGGCTTGCCGCGAGTTCGGTTCCTACCTCAAGGCCGTCGAGTGCGTCAGCAACTTCACGAGAACCTGCTCCTCCTCCGCCTGAGCCATTGGGAGCGGGTGGTGGCTGAGTGTAAACCGCAAACTGCACGCTACTAGCTTCTCCACATGCTCCTTGGTCGGTTCCGCCATTGTCGAGTCCAGCCACAGCCTTGAAGTGGGTGTAACCGGCTGGTATGTCAAACGCGATGACGGAATTCGCGTGGGTGCCGATGCCGTAAGCGATCTCCTGGCCGTCGATCCTCATTGGATTGCCACCGCAATTCAGATTGACTCGAGGTTGGCCGAATCCGCTGGTGGCCGATTTCCATTTCAGGTCTGTTAGCTTTTTTTCTCCTTCAGGACCTGTCAGCCTGGGTTCGCCCCAATCTGCCCAGTCACAGCCATAACCGTTGCCACCATCGGTTGCGACGAGAAATAGCTGCTTGGCGTTGCCCAGTGCAGCGTCAACCACAACGCTATGGCCTTTTGTTTTCGAGTCAATCAAGTCGCTCTTGAAAATGGGCTTGGCCGCGCTATTGTTGCTCGATTTTGGTGCAGCGGGCACCGCGCGTTTGATTTTACGGCCCGGCTTCTTCTTTTTCGCGCCGGACTTGGGTTCATCCTGATTAGCTTCGAGGTCTTCCTCAGACGGGTTAGGCGTTGTGATGCCTGAGTCGGGAACAGTGCCATGAGCGGTCCAAACAATCGCATTAAGAACGACTTTCCGGAAATTCTCATCCGCCCAGTTATGGTGAAAGTGTCCGCCTGTGAATCCAAAGCCACGTCCGCCACCGTCGCGTTCTGATGCCCAACCAACATGTTGGATCTCACCATTGGCTACCTCCTTGCGAACTGCTGGATTACCACTGTGTGGGCCATCAGCACGTCGCATTGTGTCTTCGGGAGGGTGTGCCGACAGAATCGGGGTGACACCCTTCATTTTGTCCCTGAAACGCATATGGAAATACCACTCATCGTTGATGGTGAAGGGCTTTACACCGTTTGAGATAGGGTGGTCTGGAAATGACTCGAATTCGGCGTCCCAATGTGGATTAACGGACCAGTGGGTTTCAAAGTAACCGCCCATCCAGTCGAGAAACGCGTCGCCCGTCTCACCCTTTGGGGTTTCAACGCCGTAATGGATGCAGACCAAGCCTGCACCCTGTTTCATGAGTGGATCGAATTCTTTGATGTGAGGATTCAAAAGATGCCTTCCACCGCCGTCGCAATACACAATGACAGTGTCGGCGCCTTCCAAAGACTTCATGCCGTCCTCAGGCCAACCGTGTTTGATGACCTCAATCTGATAGCTTGGCATCGCTTCCGCTAACGCGCTTGCCAGCAAGCGGCAACCGGCATAGTGCTCGTGGGAACCGTATCCGTGGCTGGGCCTGCCGGAGATAAACACAATCTTCTTTTTCTCGACACTGTCGACAGAGGTTTGTTTTGCGTTGTCTTGCTCATCGGATCCATGTTTTTCTTCGAGGTTCTTGATGCGAATATTGCGGAATTGGACCAGCATGGGGGGGCCGGCATGCAATTGCAATGCGAGAATGCCCGAATCGCGACGTTCCTGCTCATCTAGGTCGGTGCAGTCGGCAGTGGTTACACCGTTGATCTTGTGAACGAAGTGAAAGCCATCAGCCAACACTGAGTATTCGTTCCAGTCTTCTTTTTTTATCTTTGACTGAATCTCTGCTGAGTCGCCGACTGAGCCCACGACTTTGGATTTGAACTTTCCGTCTTCGCGTACCAGTTCAGTTTTTTGCCCGCGATTAGCCAGCATGCCGCGGAATCGCTCGCCATAGAGAATTCCGGAGAACGTGTTTCCGGCTTCCAAGTCTGCTTGGTATCCTCCGACAACCCACTTTTGTTTCTCTGCATCGGGTTCAAAACTCCGATACTGCACACCCGAATTGCCATCCACGATCCTGTATTCGAATTTCAGTTCAAAGTTCTTGAATTCCCCGCCACGGTACACAAGAAATGTGTTGCCCTTGGTTGGGTTTTCTTTTGTTGTTTGTCCAGTGATTGTTCCATCCCGCACACTCCAGAAGTCGGGATTCCCATCCCAGCCCTCAAGGGTCTTTCCATCGAACAGGGACACGTAACCATCTTCGGCAGCGGTGACCGTGATGTTCGGCAGGGCGATGCCAACCGCGAACAAGCAGATTGCGAATAATCGCATATTCAAAGCCTTCATTTTTGTTTCGTGAAAACAGGAGGGGGATTGAGGTAGCAATCTCCTCAGCAGAACGGAGAAGATGCTGGTGTCTTCGCCGATTATGATCGACGAGATTAAATCAGTAATTCAACTGTGGGGCAGGTGGACTGGTGAAATCAAAAACGCATCCCGCGTGGGTGGGAGTCTGCGAGTCACTTTGCGATCACACCGTTGAACGCAGTATAAACAGTTTGCGGCTCTTGGTCGTGCTATGCTTGGCTGTTTTCTCAAGGGACTTCGCCCTCGAGGTGGGGGAGCGTCAATGTGGCAGGTCCCAGATCGCGAAGTTCAGGTCACATGTTCACCGCTCATTTTGATGATAACTCCTGCAAATGCAGGTTGCGCCAGCGAACTTCGTAGGGACCTTGCCCGCGACCGATACCGTGGACTTGAAGACCGATAAAGCCGCGGGGGTGAGTTTTGTAGCGTTCTTCATGAACTAAGTCTGAAATCTGCTTGCCGTTGATCCACGTTTTGATACTTGGGCCTTTGGCAATCACGCGATAGCTATTCCATTTTCCATCTTGGAATGTGTCGTGGGGTGTGCGGTCGGCATCCGGTGTCATCCAACCACCAGCAGCTTCGCCATAGACATACCCAGCCATTTTATCATTGGATATTTCGACTTGCGGGCCGTTGACGCGCCCGTTGGGCGTGTCGCCTTTGCACTGTGAACGAATTTGTACACCAGAGTTCAATGCACGATCAACTTTCACGTCAAACTCAAGAATGAAATCACCGTAAAGCTTGTCAGTGCAGAGAAAGGAATTTGGACTGCCTTCGTTGGTTTTTCCAACGATCGTATCTTTCTCAATACGATAGGTTGCTGTCCCATTTCGCTGAGTCCAACCGTCGAGGTTTTTGCCATTGAAAAGATGGATGGTCTTCTTGGTCTTGTTTGACTCGTCCTGAGCAGCAAAAGCAGACGCAAAACTGAGAGATGCAGTAGCAAGGATGAGTATCGGTAATTTCATGGGACGCCTTGTTTGGCTCGGGGAATTGGATTTCTCGACTATGCCGGACACAGAAACGCTGCCAAGGGGCGACGCATTGCACTGTAAAAAAGGCCCGGTTTCTTGGGCTGGTATGTCAGGACTAGTGTGTTAGGGCTGGCGGGAAACGATTGTTGGGCCGCGGTGGGGCATCGTGAACATCTTCACGGCTGGTTTGAAATCTGGCTATTGAACGCTGTTGGCAATCGCTGCGCTGTCATGCTGCTTTCACGACAGAAAGCTAGTTTGGGGCGGCTTTGTTGGAAGCGTTCGAGTCTTCTGTCGGCTGCTCATCAACGTCTGGCTTTTCCTGTTCGGCTTGCATGGTCCACTTTGGGAGTCTCTCATGGGCGGCGGCGGCAAAGT
>DOPG01000125.1:0-9111 GCA_003513555.1 Rhodopirellula sp.
GCCCCCCACAGGAAAACAAAACTCGTCCAATCGAGAATGTTGTTACCAGGATTAAGTAAAGTGACCAGGATTGCAATGACTGCACCACACTGCAGTACCATCTTCCACTTACCGAGTTGGCTAGCAGAAAAATCACCTCCCGACCCCTCGATCATGCCTCTCAAGCTCGTCACCAGCAATTCGCGTCCGACAACGATGGTTGCCATCCACGACTTGACCCCCGCGCCCTCAACTTCGACCAACGCGATGAAGGTCCCACAGATGATAATTTTATCAACAAACGGATCAAAGATCCGACCCAACTTGGTAACCTGACCATACTTGCGTGCCCAGTAACCATCCATCCAGTCAGTGGACGCAGCGACAATAAAAATGACCAAGCCAATCAGGTACTCACCGTTCGGGATCAGAATCATCACCCCGATCGCAAGCCCGAAGCGAACACTTGTTAAGGCGTTCGGCACATTGTAGATACTTGGATTTTTGGATTCAGTCATGGTTCAACTGGCCCTTGCAGTGTATTCCCCGGCTTCAGCCCTTGTTGTCGTCGATTACCAACCCCACGCCAAGGTCCCTGGCTTTGGGATATTCGGTTGATTTGCATCTCCCAGGCAAGACCCGATTCTCCAGGTCCTCTTCAGGAGGCATTATTCACCCTGCTTGAAAACCCCAAGGCTATGCTAGAAACAGTCAGGCTACCAACATTTAGGCTAACGGAGCAGCGATCAAATCATATCCGTCTGCGGCCACCACCTCACAACGGACCATTGATCCGACGCCGATTCCCTGCTCAGGATCGACGCCGGAAACATAAACAACCCCATCGATATCGGGCGCCTCACCGCGTGTGCGACCGATCCAAACACCATCCTGACCTGGCAGCGGTGAGTCAATGATAACGTCTTCCACCGCCCCAATCCGGCTTTCATTCCATTCGAACGCAATATGCTGCTGAATTGCCATAATCGTGTCGTGACGCTGCTGGGCTACTTCAGCTGGGACACGGTTGGGAAGCTTCGCCGCAGGCGTGTCTTCCTCGACCGAGTAAGTGAATACGCCGAGGTGCTCAAATTTTTGCTGTTCGGTAAAATCCGCGAGTTGCGCGAAATCGTCCTCGGTTTCGCCTGGAAATCCGGTGATCATGGTGGTCCTCATCACAAGGCGATCGATACGGGAACGTAGTTTCCCCAAGATCTCTTCCTGACTCGCTCGCGTTGTCTTCCTCGACATTCTCTTGAGCATCGTATCGCTTGCATGCTGCAGCGGCATGTCGATGTAAGGCAAAATCCGCTCGGCTCCGGCAAGCGTATCGATCAAGCGATCATCAATGTACATCGGATAGAAATACATTAACCGAATCCAATCGAGACTTTTAATCTTATCCAGCTGCTGTAACAGTTCGCTGAGCCTCGCCTCACCGTACAGATCACGACCGTAGTAGGTTGTATCCTGAGCGACAATGACCACCTCACGAACACCGGCATCACCAAGACGCTGTGCTTCCTCAACAACCTGTTCGATCGGCTTACTGTAGTGCTTGCCTCGCATTTTTGGGATCGCGCAAAACGTGCAGAGCCGATCGCATCCCTCGCTGACCTTCAGGTAGGCAAAATGGCGAGGCGTAACGGGACTGCGGACGGCGTCCGACAGCGGCCGTATCGCCGCTGGGCGAAAGATTTTCTGTTGCTCCTCGACCCCTGACTGCAGACGATCAATCACCGAAACAATTTCGTTACGTCCGAAAACACCGACCATCGCATCAATCTCGGGACGAGCTTCCAGCAGTTTCCCCTGCTGACGCTCAGCGAGACAACCAGTCACCACGACGTTGCGGATTTTTCCCTGACGTTTCAACGCAAGCATCTCGTCAATGGCTCCCAGAGACTCCTCGCGGGCAGAGTCGATGAAACCACAGGTGTTGACGACTACAAAATCGGCGTCGTCTACCGTATCTGTCATCTGGTAACCGTCTTCATCCAACCTCCCCAACATTTGCTCAGTATCAACAAGATTCTTCGGGCATCCCAAGCTTACCACTGCGTAACGACCGCGCTGCCCTTCAGCCTGCTTGTCGCCAGCTTGCAACGAAGGTTTCTGGGTCTCGGAAATGATGGGTAGCTGCATGGGTACAAACGAATGAGAGACAAAGGATTGAAACTGCCCTGATTAGACAGCCCACCCGGTTTTCACGCAAACGGTTCCTACACGCGGGCGACCGCGCAAAAACCGAGAAATCGTTAAGGTTGCCCACTTGATACCAACGAACGTTGTCACGCCGCCAAACGGCTGCGCCACAGCAAAACAACGCGGTACACGACAGCCACATGGCGTCCAACTGACTGCGTCAGCTAAGCCGGTACTCGCTCAAACCACCTCAGGTGATCAAACCGCTCCTTTGTAAAGCTTTATTTGGCAAATTCCACGCCCGCTCACAAACACCGGGTGGCCATACAACAGCCCAATCTGAGCCTTCGTAAACTGCATTTTGTCTGGGAGAAGAAAAATTGATCGATCTAATCTGCCTCGGGAAGCGTGTCGGCCCGTTTGCTGGTTCGCGGCGACGGTAGGCCGTGGTGCGACCTTGCACCACATCATGCTGTGATCAGTTCGATTTTGGCAACTGCCACGTCCCTTCGACCACTGCCTTTAACGGCCCATCGATGGATGAAGGGTGGCCAATCCACTGAAGAACTCCATCCTTGCCAACGATGAAAGCCGTTGGGATCGAGTTAATGCCAGCAGCTCGCATATAAGCTGCTCCCGTCGCACCGTTGTCATCAACTGCCATGCGATATTTCACAACATCAGCCCAAGTTCTGCCATCACCTGCTGATGAAGCGAGAAACGACTCCACGGTGGACAGCTCCTCAGAAGTAACACCCACAATCGTCACCTGACCGCTATAGGCCTGCTGCAGCTCGGACAGATGAGGCATGCCAGACAAGCACGGCCCACACCAAGTTGCCCAGAATTCAATTACCTGAACTGCGCGTGCGGCCTCTGTGTCCAGCGATGGTCCATGCACGATTTGCTGGATCTGTATTGCTGGAGCCTGATCACCCACAGCTAGCCCCCCTGCACCGGTGCGTCCCAGATTCGGCCCGGGCAGACAACCAGCGACAAGGGTTAGGCAGATCAACAGCCCGGTGTTAGCGATGTAACGCATCTTTCAATAGCCCTGTGTTCTATGAACGCTTAATTTGTTCTTCCCTTTTGTCTATACAACGCTGGCTGAGTGTATCATTCGCTGCTTGTTCTGGCACTGCAAGGACGACACAGAATGAATCATTAAAAAACCCAGTACACACGAGGTGCACTGGGCTTGCATGATTGATTGATACAGCGAAGCAGAATGGCATCAGCCCTCAAAATCACTTCGCGACTTTTCTGGCGCTCCGGTACTCTTGCCGTTGCTCTTTGCTCTCTCTTTCGCAAGCCGGTCGGCTTCCTTTACAACCGCCATGGCTGTGTGAAGTTCAAAAGGCGAGAACCAACGGATGTTGCCCAAGTACTTGCTCTCAACACGATTTTTGGCAGCCAATTGATTCCAGCTCAAGCCATCCATCATGTGCCATGCGGCAGCCTGTGCTGTGTTTTGAGTGACCTGACCGTATCCAAGCGCTTCGCAAAGCACCCGAACATCAGCTTTGTCAGTGAACTGTTCGATAGGCACCATCTTGTAAGCCATACGGGGATTTGGATCTTTCTTACCATGCTCCAGGCAGACCATTTTGACAGTGAGTTTTTGCATTTTCTCGGGAGCAATCCGCTGCAGGCCCATGCCCATGCCGCCGCCGCCCATGCCACCCATGCCGCCGCCACCCATGCCGCCCATGCCGCCGCCGCCTGCTTGACCGCCGCCCATGCCACCGCCACCCATGCCGCCGCCGCCCATGCCACCCATGCCACCCATGCCACCCATGCCACCCATCATTCCTTGAGCGAGAACAGGTACACTGGCGAATGCCTTGGGCAACCGCAGTTCAACTGGCTTGTCAGTGAGGTTTCGAATTAGCACATTAGCCTTAGTCGCATTCTGTGGAATGATTTTGACCTCCACCTGACCCGCATCCATTGCCTCGAACAAACCGGCCTGAATAGCATTCAGTTCAGCTTCACGCTCTGCGAGGGCAATCGTTGGCAAGGCCAAGACGGACAGGGAAACAGCAGACAATAAATTGCGACGGGAAAGGATGCTCACGTAAACGTTCCTTGAGAAATGTTCGCCTCGTCATACGCATCGTTAGCTGCGGATGACAAATGATTTGGTACCGAATCGAGCAACAAAAACACGCGTTTCCGAGCTCGAATCACAAAAACGGATGCGGCGGGTCTGCTCAGCCTCCAACAGAGGCATCGGCATTCAGATGGCCGATAGGGCAACTGTTTCCCCAGGGGCGTAACAGACTTCCGTTCACACAATATGATACTCGCCGGAACGCGTCAGACCAAGGAGAAACGGAAAATGGTGACAAACAGTGCGTAATCTGGGCAATTATTGTGTTCTCACTGTGACGATCCCTCTTTTCCACAAGCGAAAACTGGCGTGATTGGCAAAACCGGCATATCCTACATTCGTAGCGTCTACCCTCGGAGAAGCTGGTGCGAGCGTTCTTGCGGCTCACGCCACCAGCGTGTCGGAGTAACTTCGATCACAGCCTTAGATGCGAAATTCCGGCCAAATTGAAGCTCCTCGCGTTGAGCCCCACCGTGTCACCCCCCTTTTTCACCCCAAGAGATGCGATGCGACTTTCGCCCTCGCCGCGGCCCCGGTCCCTAGCCATTTTGCTACTGTTCGCGATCAGTCCATTTTCGCAATCGAATGCTGAGACTCCCTCCACAGAAAAGCAGCTGTTTGGCCAGCAGGAAACTCCAAGGCCTCCTTCGACGGACACGGGACAGCCAGCTTCATTCGATCCAGTGAGCAGCGTTTCCGAGCCCAAGAAAGGCCCGGTAAGAAAAACAGCCACGGCATCGCACCTGACTGGTCTCGGAAATAACGGGGCGACCTGTCAGGTACCGGCTCCTGCAACACCGGGGGTCCGCTCCTCAGCCACGGCACCAAGACGCAATGTGCTATTCATCATGGTCGATGACTTGCGTCCGCAGCTGGGTTGTTTTGGGAAGTCGTCCATGCACTCTCCCCACATTGACGAACTGGCCAAACGTGGACGCCTTTTCGAACGGGCTTACTGCATGGTCCCAACCTGCGGCGCCAGTCGAGCCTCGATGATGTCGGGACTACGTCCACATGCTCAGCGTTTTGTTTCTTACACGGCTCGGGCGGATGAGGATGCCCCTGGCTTCACCACCATAAACCAACACCTCAAGAATCACGGGTATCGAACGATCAGTCTCGGAAAGATTTTTCATTTCCCAGACGACTCGATCTCCGGCTGGAGCGAAAAACCGTGGCGTCCCACCACTTCCAATTACCGTGACAAGAAAGCAGAAAAGAAAGCCATCGCCGCACACCGAAAAAAACACCCCAAGCGTCTTAAAGTACGAGGCATGCCCTACGAAGCATCGGACGCTAATGAGTCGGAATACCGTGATCACCAGATCGCTACCCGTGCCATCCAACACCTCGAAATACTGCAGGACGCTGACTCACCCTTCTTCCTGGCAGTTGGCTTTTTCAAGCCCCACCTGCCCTTCTGCGCCCCGCAAAAATATTGGGATCTCTACGACTTTGATTCCATTAAAGTGCCTGACAACTACCGAAAACCTCCAGAGGCTCCCAAAGGTGCTGTTCATCAGTCATCGGAACTCCGTAGTTATGCGACCATTCCTCCCAAAGGCAGCGTATCGAACTATCAAGCACGCAAATTAATTCATGGCTACTACGCGTGCGTCAGCTTCATTGACCAACAGATCGGGCGCCTGATGAAAGCGTTAGAGGAAACGGAACTCTGTGATAATACCGTGATCATTCTTTGCGGTGATCATGGCTGGCAACTTGGCGACCATGGCATGTGGAACAAACACTCTTGCTTTGAAACGTCCATGCATACTCCTCTGATCGTCTTCGTCCCCGGTGAAGAACCGACCAGCGGGCACGACGGTCGCATTACCGCCTTGACAGAACTCATCGACATTTATCCTTCCGTGTGTGAACTGACTGGGCTGAGCAAACCAGCTCACCTGCAGGGCACCAGCTTTGTTCCACTGCTGAACAATCCCGATCTCGCTGGCAAATCCGAAGCAGTTGGCCGCTATCGGTCAGGGGACACCATTCGGACAGACCATTTCCGCCTGAGTGAGTTCAGATCCGACAACGGGTCGGGCAATCCCATTGGCAGCATGCTTTACGATCATCGCAATGACCCAGCCGAGAACCTGAACATCGCAGACCGTGATGAACAGCAATCCACTGTCGAGGCACTGACGGAGAAATTGCGAGCAACCACGCCCAAGCCGACCGCTCAGTAAGCCCCCTCATCGCGAGGAGTTGATGGAGGTACAACTGCAGTCAGTGACATCCACCCATGACCAAACCGGAGACAGGGCCTCGCCGTACGTGAAACCATTCCTTTTCATGATCATGCGTTCTGGAAACCCAAAACACTGAATCCGCCGCCTCAGCGTCCAGCGGTATCATTTTTGTTTATCATCTAGGGTGATATCGACAATTTGGCTCAACCGCTCCCCAGCAAGGCAGCGTCAGGTTGGCTGCCGCTCCGTCCAATACTCAACCTTGTCCAACTTCTAACCGTAATCTCATTCACTGGTCCTACACGTGCTCAACAACGTCTCACCGAACATGGCCATCAGTCACACCAGTAGTATCCGCAACTCGAGCCTGTTGAATTGCCGCGATGTCGCTGCCTCAAGCCTTGCACTGATCTGCTTCCTTGTATTTTGCAATACGGATACATCGGCGCAGTCGCGTCGCGACCCTATCCGATTGACTCATGGCCCTATGCTGGGCATGTCCACCGCGAACTCGGTACGCGTATGGGGTCGGACCTCGGAACCGGGGCCCTTCTTTGTTCGCTACGGCACATCTGCTGACCACTTGAACCAGCAAAGTGAATCGAAACGAACCACGGTCGAGCACGACAATACTGGGATCATTGTGTTGGACGATCTTAAAGCGGATACCGCCTATCACTATCAAATTTTTGTGAACGATCTGCCGCATGGCCTTCCCGGTCAATTCCGCACTTTGCCCAGTGCAGAGGAATCCCGCAATGACCAACACAATCCTGAAGGTCTTTTCAATTTTCGCTTCCAGATTGGATCGTGTGCCAACCAGAACCCAATGCATGGTGGCGGGCATCGCGCCACAACCTACGAACACCTGAACAAGGACTGGGCAGATAAAGTCCACTTTCACATCATGAACGGAGACTGGCTGTACGAAGAATTGCGTACCTATCCGGTCGAGGCGTGGCGTTTATCGATGGGACTCACTGCTCTACCACTGCCAGTCAAAATCATGCCCACCGTCGTCGGTGTCTGGGAAAACTACAAACTGTACCTGAGCCGAGGCGTAGAACTCGCAAAATGGCATCGCAACGTTCCAAGCTACTTCACTTTTGATGACCATGAGCTTGTAAATGACATTTGGGGCGCAGGTGAAAAGGGAAAGCGTCATCGACGTACTGTGTTTCGCGACATTGGGACCTACGCGTGGCACGACTACCTTGGCTGGGCCAATCCAATGGAACACAAACACCCCATTCATTTTGGAAAAGCTGCCATGAAGGCTGGTAGTGACATTTTGCATGATCCCGATGCTGATTTTACAAAACTGCCACTACAGGAAATGCTGAATCTACATGTCCACTGGGGTACCCCTGAGGCCGGTGTCAACGACATGAAATACGATAACGACGAGGGCAACAAGAATTCCTACGTGTACGATATTGTCGAAGTCATTGATGCTCAGCATCTTCGTGTGCACATGCCCGCCAAAGTCGACGACCAGGACATCAGTTATTCAATCGGGCGACGAAGCTACGGAAAATTCCGGGTTTCCAATTGTGAGTTTTATCTCATCGACACCCGGGGCGATCGAGACATGCATGACGTCAGTAATCGTGGCAAGAAAGGAGCCTCGATGCTGGGCAAGCCGCAACGTGACTGGTTGCTGAGATCAATGAAAAGCAGTGACGCCGACTTTTTCTTTGTGATTTCGACAGTCCCCTTCATGATTCCTCACAGTGGTGCAGGTGGTTTTGAAGCTGATGCTGCAAACAAAGAAGAAGCATGGACAGGGTTCTTTGATGAGCGTGAAATGCTGATCAAAGAATGGGATAAAATGGGTAAAAAAGTCTTTGTGATGACGGGCGATCTTCACAATAGCTTTGCCATCAAGGTCACTGACAATGTCTGGGAATTCTGCTGTGGACCTCACAACAGCGTCAATCATGTTCCCGTCAACGATGAAAGCGATCGTCCCGCCACCGGAAAATTCAAATTCGGTCCGCGAGAATGCGATATCCGCTGGAGCAGTTACATTCTTCCAGACCTGCCACGACTACAGCGTTTGTACCCGCACTTCTGTGTGGTTCAAGTCAATAACGTCTTCAACATGCCCAAGCAACTTGGCGGCAAACGACTTGTGGCCTACCCACACCCCCAAGTGATCTTTCAGTACTTCGACGGCCGCACCGGTGAACTCGCCTACGCAGAGTCCATTACTATCGACCACTGACGTTAACAACGGACGCCAACGTCTCTCGTCATCCATGGTCTACTCACTTCATGACGTTTCTCATTGCAGACAAACGTGCGAACCGGGTGACGCTAATCCTGACTACACTCCACTGGCTCGTAGCCGAGCCAGCGAGCTCGTTCATGGATATAAAAAGCGGTGCCAAAACCGGCTGAGCTATGTTGCCGCACTTAGCCTGTGTCCCAGCGATTGCGACCCGGTACCCCCCTGCGGCACAACGACGGAATGCGTTTTCCAGCAAAACCGCGACGACGGCATTTGCAAGCAAACGGGCCACAGAACGCATGGCCTTGCTCCATCGCGAGGATGAGCACACCCCCCACCACCGTCCGTCTTTGAGCGATAGCCCCTTTAACGCTCGAAATCGAAATCCGTCGCTGTTTGCTCTTCCGTTTTGCCCCGCAATTTTGATATCGAACAGAATCGAA
>DOPG01000125.1:9342-10408 GCA_003513555.1 Rhodopirellula sp.
ACAGAATTGCTTGGTATTACGTGAAGGAATGCGACCCATGAAATCTTTTGGCGTTCGCCTGGCCGCAGGCGCTGGCACCATCCTTGTTGTGGCTTACGCAATCGCGCTTGCGCAAAAAGACAATCAGGCTTCTTCAGATACCTGGCAGGCGGAATCAGCGGTCGATCCCAATCCAGCGGTCCCCATTGCTGAGAATGCATCGCCCGCGTGGCTGGAACAACCTGTTAGTGAAATCGCCAATCAACAACAAGCGTTGGCCTTCAATGATTCTACCGAATCCTCCGATCCCGTTACACAAGTCACTTACGATCAAGTACCCGACGCAGCCCCAGCATTTGTTATAGCTGGCTATAACGGAGAGCCTGCCAATCCCGCTGTCGAACCCGAACAATCGGTGATCGCCAGCCCGGAGATTTCGGAGGCAAAGGATCTCTCTTTGGCAGCTGAACTTCCTGCGATGGGTGCTGGCGGGTTCCCGGCTCCCGAATCCGTTTTCCAACCGGAACCCCATGAGAATCTGGCATTACCCGAATTGGATTCAACAGGATTAACGCCCCCGACATTCAATACTCCTGCCAACCCGGAAGCAGACCTTGCGGCAAGCTCACCCGGTCTTCCCGCTGGCTTCGGAGCACCACTTCCAACCGCAACTGCAGTCACCGCAGCCACGTTGACGGCTTCCGCCGAAGCGGGCGTGGCTCGGGCAGCACCAGCCATGGATGAATTTCCAGAGCCTGATCTTTCGGCACTCACAAACGAGTCCGCATTCGTACCCGAGTCTGGCCTTGCTGAGAACACCGCGTCTGGCGTTTCTGAGAACACCGAGCCTGGCGTTTCTGATAACACCGCGCCTAGCATTGCTGAAGTTACGGCGGCTGACGCCACACTGGGCGTTCCAACCGACCCGACTGCGATGGGCGGCTTACCTCAAGACGCCCTTTTCTCCAATGCGGGCCAACCATCATCAAACGCGGAGCTAGCACCGGCCAACACATTGAGGGCTGGAGCGCCGGTTCAAAACCAACTGCGTTCGGCGTCACCGGAAGCAACGTCCCCAGCCGAGGAG
>DOPG01000357.1 GCA_003513555.1 Rhodopirellula sp.
TATCCGCGACGCCCCGATCGTCGTATCTGAGCGTTGCGATTCCATGTCTGGCAAAGTGATCCGCAATCACCAGAAACGGTTTGTGATCGAAGATGGTTTCGTCTCTGTCCTGAGGGCCGGATCCCGAGACGAGGATGACACCCGCCTTTACTTGACCCTGAGGGAGAATCAGGGTTCCGGCAAGAGTAACGTTTTGGTCCGCGGTCGGAATCTTTACCTGCTCAGTGGTGTAAGGGAAAGGCGCTTTTGGGGTTTGGGGTCTCTGCGGTTTTTTGGGCTGCGTAGGCGGCAGGACTTCAGGGACGTTTTCTTGCTTGGTCAGGGTGAGATCAAGGGTTAACAAGCCTTGGCTCCAGTTGCCTTGCAATTTTGTTTTTTGGGTATCTGAGTAATGCCCTTCGAAAACGGCCTGGACACCTGGGACGCGGAAGACGATGCTGCCAGCTTCATTCACCTCTTTTGTTGCGATGAATCCTCCTGCTTTTTGCGAGACACTGTTGAAGTACACCTCGCCGGATTCCAGCTCCACGAATGCAATGTCCAGTGTCTGTACGATAGCGTTCAACTTACCTGTAAGCAGGGTTTTAACTTTTCGGGTGGGAATTGATTGAACTTGTCGGAGAGTGAGTGGCAGTTGGGTCCCACGTTGACTCCATGTGCCATTGCTTTGAGTACCTTCGTGAGTCAACGAGGATTCGTAGGCTGCGGCTGTGAGGGGCAAAGTAAAACTCAGTTTTCGATCCTCGCGTCGTACGTTCGTCAGCGAGAACGTTCTGTTTCCCTCGTCAAGACTACGCAGTTTGCCTTTCGCATTGGGTTTGTTTCCAGACAGTTCTATGACGAACCTGAAGTTGCGAACTGGGGTTTTGAGTACTCCAAACCATAACTCGGTTGCTTTGTTGGCCTCCCGCTTTTTTAAGGCTGCTGCCTCAGTGAAGTCAGAGGGTTTTTGTGGCGGAGCATCTTGACCGTGAGTAGGAGCTGGGCACGAGAGAAGTACGCCGGCAAGAAAAGCTTGAAGAAGAAGTTCCGATCGCCTGTACATTTTGTTTCACCCTACCTGGATGTTTGACTGCCTTTTGCGTTGAGTGTCGCTGATGGCTATTGGCAATGCAAATTTAACCTAGGCGAGCATTGAAGTAGTGGCAGCTGCGCATAAAAAAACGGGAGACAATTGTTTCCCGTCTCAGCATTCAGTTTGAGCAATCCTCCCAAAGTCAGGCGATTGCTAAATATGAGTACTAGTACTCCTCGACAACTTCCCTGCCGTTCCGGGTCGCCAAGGCGTCGTACACTTTTGCATCAATGTGTTCCGTCACCGCGCGAACCGAACCGTCGCAAAGGGCGAACTGACACAAACCAGAATGGGGCGCCGCGAGGCCCTTATCGTCACCATCCTGCTGGTTGGGGCGATATTGGGTTTCGAAGAGCACCATATGCGCGTGGTCGTCTTCCAACTCGTCCACGTCTCGGACAGCTCCAATCCAAGCATTCTCAAAGACACTGTGACCACCCGCGGTTGATCGGCTTTGCGGAATCGGGCCATTGTGCCGCTCGCCGAACGCAAGCGTGTTTGCCAGCCCATCCATGAGTGCCGAGACCCGCAATTGGCTGTTTCGAAAAAAGACGCCTTCACTAGCCAAAGGGGTCGCATCAAGATTGGTGGACGGCGTCGCAGGCCCCCAATTGGCTGCATAACTGGCAGCGGCATAACGCTCGGCTGGTGTTGTCGTGTCGTCACGATAGACAAACGCTGAGTCTGAATACGTATCGCTGGGGCATAGAAACACTGGTAGACTGATGTCGCGAGCAGCACGGTTGGCGTCATCCCAAAGGGGACGACTATAGTCGATCTTTTCCGCAACCGAGCCTTGCTCGAGTTGTGGTAACATGGCGGCTCCCCACGCTAACCCCATGTGGTTGGCTCGCTCTTGACTGCTACCTCTTGGACCATACTTGTGCAGGTAACCCGATGGAAACCGCTTGAAGGTTGACTCGTAGTTGTGCAGAGCAAGTGAAAGTTGCGAAAGATTGTTCTGGCACGACATACGCCGCGCGGCTTCACGGGCCGCTTGCACGGCGGGCAACATTAACGCTACCAAAATGCCAATTATTGCTATCACAACCAGAAGTTCCACTAACGTAAAACCGCGGTGCGTAGAAGAAGTCGTTCTCATCTGGACGGGTCCGTTTTAAAGTGATTGTGCACGGGAATCGCCTAAGCAACCCACCGTTGAATTCTACTGTAGAAACACGTAAAGTTCTTCGCCCTGAAAGTAAATTTGTTCGCGTACACGCAGCCGCGACGTACCTATTTCCACGGTCACTTTGGCGACACGGAGCCGGGCGTTGGTGCTTGTTAACCGTTGTCGAAGGTTTTCAGGCAGCTTGGCTGCGAAGACAGGAATACCTGTTTTTCCCGCCGATCCTGTGTTAATCTGGCGTTTTTCGCATGCTAGGACGTATTCTGTACCTTCGAGCTGAAAATAAATCGATATTTTCGTAACTTTGGGGTCCCAGTATCCCCAACTCCCGTTGGGCCCTGAGCGATTTATTTTCGAGCTTATCTGGGGATTAGACTTCGTATTCTCGGGATTTGTCTGATTGAATGGGGAAATTAGATCCTCGGAGGGTGTAGTAACGCCTTGGTTACCCGCAGAGGGGAGGTTCTCTGATAGTAGGCAAACCCTTAGCTCCGAGGGTAAGCCGGGTAAAATCTCGAGATGTGGCCTCCTAGGAACAACAAGGCTGCCGCCAGGCAATTGGCCGGGGGTTGCGCTTCGTTGAAGGCTAACCACAATTCCCCCCAGCAGTGTTTCTGCGTGCCGATGGGTGTGTCCGTGGGGATGTTGGTGCCCCCCTTCGAAGCCGTCATGGTGCTCGTGATCATGTACTTGGACCTCGTCGTGGACATGTCGATGCGCATGCCACAAATCATCCTGGGTGTCTGTTGAGACACCCGTGGTGTTCCGCGCCGCGGACGGCGTAGAGCTATCCGGTCGGCTGCATCCAACCGTGAAGACAATACTAATCAGAAGATAAACGGTTGTTTTCATGTGTAAGTCTACTGTTTGATCAAGCGTGCACCGAAATGCTTTGTTTCGCTACTCAAGGTTAGTTGCATTGCTAAACAGGGCTATTGTCGTTTTTTGTGACATGTCTTGCGGACCAAAAGCTACTTCCTAAGCCTAAGGCCATTGCGAAAAAAGACGGAACAAAAAGCCACCACCAAAAATTCGCCGGCCGGTAGGACATGAGAGCCGGCATGCCGCCAACCATCCAAACTGAAATCGCTGGTTGAAGAAAGGTGACCAATCCTGCAGCCGCGCCTAGGACGAAGGTCAGAAATCCCCAGAGCGTGAAATTGTAATTCTTCGCGCTCAGTAAAATTGCTGTGCCCCACACCACAAACAAAAGTGCGATAAGTGCTGGCGAGATCCAGGGTCCAAGCCAGATGGTTGGAACAAGAAACAGGACGTCCCACTCCAGCCAATGCCGTGGCCAACCAAGCAGCACCTTCAGCCAGAAATAATAAAAGATGTCCCAGGAACCGAACAGAAAAACAAATGCCGCGAAAGTGCGTGTCACGTTTGTTCGTTCCGCCAGCATCGCAACCGTAACTAACATCACGATCGTTGCTAGTTCTCGAGCAAACTCCAGGGTTGGGTCGTACGAGGACAAGAACGCTAGCGGGAAAAGATCAAGGGGATTTTCCGGGTAGTACAGACGCCTCATGTAAATCACCACAGACGCTTCAAGCAACGCCATTGCTGCTGCAAAGGTGGTTAGAGTTAAATA
>DOPG01000221.1:0-2919 GCA_003513555.1 Rhodopirellula sp.
CAAGCAATCGTGATGGCAGGGTGGTTCTGACAGCGGCTGGGGCGCGATAGTGGAAACTGATGGGAATTGAGTCAAAAGTCGTGTTGCGCTATTCTGGTGATTCAGCTTGGGAAGAAATCCCGCGAATTGTTGGTTGATTTCAAGAATAACTGAGACTGCTTTTGTCCGATTTTGCTCGGTAGAAATTGCATCAAGAACGGAAAAATTTCGAATGATCACGCCTCGATACCTCCTGCCTTTCGATTCCACGCGGGCTGTGCACCGGTTTACCGATGTGTTGGTCATTGGTGGTGGATTAGCAGGTTTGAGAGCAGCAAACGCCGTGGAGCCCAATCAGTCAGTGTTGGTCATCACCAAGGATCAACTGCGAGAATCCAACAGCGTTTATGCTCAGGGTGGCATTGCAGGTGTCTTGGACCCTGACGACTGTTTTGAGTCGCATGTGGCTGACACGCTGGCAGCGGGAGGTAATCTTTGCGATCAGGCTATTGTCGATATGGTCATCCGTGACGGCCCAAGACGGATTGAGGAACTGATTCGATGGGGAACAAAATTCGATCAGGACAATGGAGAGATCTCACTGGGACGCGAGGGCGGGCACAGCCGTGAACGTATTGTTCATGCTCGAGGCGATGCGACCGGGCAAGAGGTCATGCGGGCAGTGATTGAACGAACACGTGAGCGACCTAATATTGATATTTGGGAAAACGCCTTCACGGTCGATCTGTTGACTTATGAGGGGCGGTGCCGTGGCGCTGTGATCCTCAACGAAGGTCGCCAAGCAATCATGGTTTGGGCCAAGGAGACCATTCTGTGCACCGGTGGAGCCGGTCAGGTGTTCCGCGAATCCACGAACCCAAGTGTGGCCACGGGAGATGGATCGGCGTTGGCTTATCGCGCTGGAGTTGAATTGCGAGATATGGAATTTATTCAGTTCCACCCCACTGTCTTGTACATCGCGGGGGCTTCACGATCCCTGATCACCGAGGCGGTTCGTGGCGAGGGGGCGCATCTGGTTGACTGCAATGGCGAACGCTTCATGCCCGACTATGACGAGAGAGCTGAGTTGGCACCACGCGATGTGGTCAGTCAGTCCATCATAAGGCAAATGGCGAAGACCCGACATTCTAACGTGTTTTTGGATCTTTCCCATCTGGATACCGACCATGTCATGATGCGGTTTCCTGGAATTGCCAAAGCTTGTTCGAAATTCGGTCTCGATATCACTTCTGATCGAATCCCGGTGCGGCCTGGTGCCCACTACGTGATCGGTGGAGTATCGGTCGACCGCCAAGGCAGGACCAGTTTGCCCGGACTTTGGGCGGCAGGTGAGGTGACTAGTACCGGACTGCATGGTGCCAACCGTCTGGCAAGTAATAGCTTGCTCGAAGGACTCGTCTATGGAGCCCATGCAGGGGAAGCGGCGGCTCGTGCGGCAGCAGAAGTGCCAACCAATATGGTTGTTCCCCGAATTCAACATCCTGTTCGTGCCTCCTACGAATCGTTCGATGTCGCTGATGTTCGTGTCTCACTTAAGAGTTTGATGGGACGCCTGGCAGGTGTGGAACGTGATGCGGAGGGGTTGCGGGAGGCGGCCGACTCCATTCGCTCGTTTGCAGCGTATGTGATGCCTCACCAGTTCGACGGTGTGGAAGGCTGGGAATTGCAAAATCTGTTGTTGATGGCGTCCTGTATCGTTGATGCAGCGCTGGTGCGGGCTGAATCACGAGGAGTTCATTTCCGAAGTGACTTCCCCAAACCCGATGATCAGAACTGGCGACGTCACCTGTCGATGAAGATTGATGTCAATGGTGGGCACCCCAGAGCGGAGCCAATGCTACGAACCGAAGAGTCCGTCGAAGTGGGCATTCCCACCAATCAATGATGGAATGAGCTAACGCTTGTTGCTGACGTTGGATTGTAGTCAGCGCCTGTTTTTGCAGTGAGTTGATTGAAGCACGCGAAAAGGATTCGAGTGAATAGAAGCAACGATAAGGAACGATTGAGTTGGGCCAAGGAGGCGATTTCTGATCGTCATGAAAAACCGTTGACCCTGCGGTCAATGGCAGATCGACCTGTCACTGCGATGACGCTGCTACAGCAATCATTGCTGATGGCTGAATTGGCAATGATTTCCTATAACGATCCTGATGAAGCGGGCCGGGCTGCGGCGAGTCTCGGTTTCCCAGATCTTGCGTTTTACGAGAGAGATGGCTCTCAGGCTTATCGTTTTCGTAACCAGTACGATTGCGTGATCGCTTGTCGTGGAACCGAAGCAAATGAATGGAATGACATTCGTGCTGACGCAAAGGTCAGTAGTGTTCTTTCGGAAACCGTGGGACGCGTGCATCGTGGTTTCAAACGTGAAGTTGACGACCTCTGGCCCATGTTGGAAACAGCTTTGATGTGCAACCAGCAACCACTGTGGTTTTGTGGGCACTCTCTCGGTGGTGCGATGGCAACCATTTGTGCTGGACGCTGCCTGCTTTCCCATATCGATAGCAACCCAGAACGTCTCTTCTCCTTTGGCAGTCCGCGAGTCGGTAATCCACGCTACATTCAGTACACCAAGTTGGATCACCTGCGGTATGTCAACAACAACGATATCGTCACTCGGGTGCCACCGGTCTGGTTTGGCTATCGGCATTGTGGAAGCGAGATCTACTTGGATCGGGGCGGCCAAATTCGGAAGTCCAGGTTTGCGGGAAAAACTCGTGATCGGTGGATTGGCTTTTGGAGAGGACTTCTCGATGGAAAAATAGATCCGTTTGAAGACCATTCCATTCATCAATACATCAGTGTGATTGCCCAAGCACTGGCAGAAGACAGTCACGCCGAATCGAGAAACACGGTGGACAGGGAAAAAATCAAATCTGGTCCACCCAAAACAAAGCAAACAATGAAAAAATCGCTGGCCCC
>DOPG01000221.1:3117-17404 GCA_003513555.1 Rhodopirellula sp.
CGCTGGCCCCAAATTCTTGCGTAGCCCCATAGGTGCACCCACCGAAAAGGGGCGATGGTAAGAGCAAGCAAACGCGAATTCAAAGATGCGCGGCAAATAGGAGCAGTGGCGAGTAGTGCCGAAACGGGATTTCTGAGGAATTGGTGGCGAAAATTGCCGAGCCTGCCTTGTGATTCTCAGCGATCAATCGTGCTTCCAGCTTAGGCCTGTTGTCTCAATCGATTCTCCAAGGTTCAATTTGGTCCGAAGATTCGTCACTTGCAGAGGATTCAATTCCTGTTCGATCCCATTTATTTTGCCTCCGTCTGCCAGCTGGCACCTCCATTGCGATACAACAGAGGTAGGGTGGTCGCTGATTCGGCGGTTTCGTCCTTCGTTCATGCCTAAGCCTGCTTGATGAGCATCTTGTGCGGACGACTTTTCAACTATTTACCCAGCGCGGTCACGAATTTCATGCACGCTCGAGAATCTGATTCGAAACCAGTCGAAGAGAACGAAGCCGTAACCTACGCCGAAATCGAGGGCGTCCAGCTGAAGCTGTCCCGTCCTTACACGTTTCCTGGGCAATGGATTGGTCAGCAAGAAATTCTGATGCAATTGCTTGCATGTTGGATCACGGTCGATGATCTCGATCTCCCGCTTACTCCTCGATTGGTGGGGTCTCCGGGTGTCGGGAAGACACAACTTGCGATTGCCGCAGCCCAAGCTCAGGGACGACCGCTGTACATTTATCAATGTACTGCGGATACCCGCCCCGAAGATTTGCTTGTTACGCCCGTGCTCAGTCAGGGAGGTGAGATTTCCTATCATGCCTCGCCGCTCGTTTCCGCCATGATTTCTGGTGGTGTTTGCCTGCTGGACGAGGGGAATCGGATGAATGAAAAATCCTGGGCGTCTTTGGCTCCCCTGTTTGATGGGCGTCGACTTGTCGAGTCGATTGTTGCGGGAATTACCATTCCCGCAGATCGTGAGTTTCGAGCTGCCGTGACGATGAATCAGGATGAGTCAACGTTTGAGATCCCTGACTATATCCTCAGCCGTTTACAGCCCACTTTGGAGGTTGGCTTTCCAAACAAGCAGGATGAAATGTCAATTTTGCAGTATCACTTGCCTTTCGCAGAGCCGGAAATGCTCGCGATGACGGTGGAGTTTCTGCAGCAATCCCATCAGTTGAAACTCGATTTTTCGCCGCGGGATGGCATTAATTTGCTGCGTTTTGCGATCAAGCGAATGATACAGGATCCCAGCCACCCGATCAGTCGTGATCAGGCGTGGCAGGAGGCTTTAGAGAAGTGTTTGGGCGAGGAAGCGGTTGATTTGGAGCAGTTGGCCCAACGCCGTCGTCGGACCTTAGGGGGGGATGCCGTGCCGCTCGGTTTGGCAGATCTGTTCTTTGATCCCCAAGATCCACTACATCCTGACGCCGATGGCGACGATGAGGAAGATGATGAATAGTTCTGTTCAGACGGTCAGGCAAGCTGCCCGAATGCCGACGGGAATGCCTGCAATCAGCGTTTGAACGCGGGTTCAACGGAACTTTCTTCATTTTCGACCGTCAAACGGTCCACATCCATTAACGGAATGTGCGAATAAATACCCCTGAAGAGGGGTTTGTGCGTAATTGGCATTGCATTGATCGCCCGCATTGTCGCTACGATCAGTCGCCATTTCAAATGATGTTGTCCCTGTGGTAAGGAGAGAAGCGGCAAATGTTTGCGGGTTTTTTTGGCCTAACTATACTCGTCGACTGCGTTTCGGCTGATTCCATGAAGATGGAACGGGCGTCACGTCGTTGGTCGCGCATGGCTCGTAACCTGTTGCCAGCTACCTTGTCACTAGTGACTGATTTTCAACTACTAAACCCCATCACTGTCGTGTTTGCCGCCGATTATGCGGCGAAAACGCCAACGCCTGGAAGGTTCGGTCTATGACCTCGCGTAAGCGAAATAACTCCTCGACGTTCAACCTAAGTGCCCTCCGCGGTGCAGATTCTGATCGTTCGCCTGAGCACAAAGCCAAGAAACGAAGGCACACGCATAAAAAGCGACGCCAAAATATCCTCGAAACCCTTGAGGCGCGGCAATTGCTGGCTGCTGATGGTGGTCCGCAGTTGATCGGGATTCAGCCGAATACGGGCGAGGTGATTGTTGACAATTCGATCGTCCAGACTCGCCCCCGTGTTCTGACCCTGCGATTCGATGAGGATCAACAGATTGATCCTAATACTCTGAGCGCTGTGCAGGTGACGCGTGCTGGCGAGGACAATCTGCTGGGTACAGAAGACGATGTCGCAATCGTGCCCGGTCTTGTCACTTTAGGTGAAGATGCTGACAACGAAGTGGTTGTCCGATTCTCTGAAGCGTTGGTGGATGACCACTACAAAATCGAAGTCATCGGGTACGACGATCCCTCCGTAGGACTGGTAGGTCTGAGGAATACACAAGGGGAGTTATTACAGACCAGTGATCCGCAGCAGCGAGTTGACGTCACGCGTTTTGACTTGCGACTCGGAGCGCTGGTTGAATCAGTGGTGCCGCAACCGGTGGTCCGTCTGGCCGACGGAACCCTGCGGCAGAATCGTGACGAGATTCTCGTCCATTTTAATGATGATCCGCTGTTCGTTGAAAACGATGAGGCTGGAAATCCGACTCTGCGATCCGTTGAAAATCCGCGTTTCTATCAATTGTTGCTGACACAGGAGACGGTGCGCACGTCCGATGATGCGCTCTATCAGCCTGAACAGGTGGTGTACGACGAGGCGACAAACACAGCACGGTTGATTTTCGCAACGGACCTCAATGAATTGCTTGACGATGCAGATTCGAATGCTGGTGTCGGCTTGGCAGGTGGTACGTTCCGATTAAGAATTGGAACAGCAGTAGATGAACGTGTGGACTTGATCATCCCATTGGATGAACGCAGTGTTGCCCCGTTGGTGATGACTGACTTTGGGATTCCAGGGTTGCGCGTGACCTTCCAATCCGTGGCCGTTGGCGAGTCCAACTCTGGCCGGATGGTGCGTTTTGAGGATTCGGGCGGCGGTGGTCTCAGTGTGACAACTGAGTCAGGCGTTGGTGGTCTAGATACCGTTGTTGTGGATTTTGGTGGGGCCACTCCTACCATTGCGGATTTGCAAATAGCGATCACGAATGATGTCCCAACCTTGGTCACGATGACAGTGGATCTTGGTGATGATAGTCAGCTTCTGCCAACGCGACTGATCGATGCGCCTGCATTGAGTTTGGTGGCTGTCGGTGAGACACTGGAAACAGCGCTCAATGTGGGTGTGTTTGGCAACAGTGGCACCGATGGTGAGCTGACGAGTATCGTTTATTCCGAGTCCATTGATCCGCAACCGTTTTTGATTGAGCCAATTGGGGGTGATGATGATCTGGGCCACAGCGAAACGGTTAGTCATATCAACGCTGGCTTCGGGCCAGATTTGATAGCTGGTGTGACGGAAGTCGCCTACAACTTTCAGGGAATTTTTGCCACAGACGGTGGCGTATCGCACCTGAATCAAATCACAGAAACCGAAAAGGTTCGGATTCGCGAAGCGTTGAACCTTTGGGCTAGCGAATTAGGGATTCAGTTCCGAGAAACCGCAGATGAGGGCATTACATTTGCCTTCGGTGATAACAGCGAGTTGAACGCTGCAAGTGGTATTGGTCCACAGAACGTTGGTGTTCTGAACGCGACACTGCGCATTGATCCAGCGTTTGATGTTTCAGCGATGGTTTTCGACCGTTCTGCGACACTCGGCACTGATTATGGTGAGGATCTGACTCGCAAAGCGGTCGCCGGGATTGGCTTGCTCATTGGTTTGGAGCGGGCTTCGGATCTTTCCGCCTCGACAATCATGGCGATGAATGGAGGGTTCCTGAACGCCAGTATCAATACGCTTGGTGACAACGAGCCTGTCTTCCCGGGCAATACCGATGTGCTTCATGGGCAGTTTGTGCATCGTCCGGATAGCGTTGACATTGATCTTTATCGTTTCGAAGTCGATTTGGATGATCCAACTCAAACTGGGACTCTCACTGCCGAGACCTTTGCTGAGCGACTGGCAGATTCGAGTCTGCTTGACACAAGTTTGACTTTGTTCGAGGAAAATACCGCCTCGATTACAACCGATTTCGGCTTGGGAATTGACCTGTCCGTTATCTTCACCTCACTGCTGAGTGGCCGACAGGGCAACGGCTCGAGGATTTCGTTTGTGCAGACGGATCGTGGGGTGGGCGACACAGAAATCCGAGTACTCCGCGCACAGGATGCTTCCGGCGTAGATGTTTCCAATGGGATTCTTATCGATTTTCCAAGATTGGGAGCGAATGTAACCGAGGTGCAAGCGAGTGATCTTGTTGATGCGATCAATGACGACCCGTTCGCAAGTTCCATTTTTCGGGCCTCGATTCCGGTCGGTGATCCTGCCACCAACATCATTGATATTGATCTGGGGACATTCTCTCCGTTGAGGCTTAGTGGTGGTGGTTTGACCCGCATCCAAGTCAATGATGATTACTTTGGTGAAGACTCTCGCATTCGCGCCTCTTTGGGCGAAGGGGTTTACTATTTGGGTGTTGCTGCGAGCGGTAACGATCAATACGACCCGACAATCAGTGGAAGCGGCTATGGTGGGCGGACGCAGGGTGCATATGACTTGCATCTGAAGTTTGAACCACAGGTCGATGAGACCGATGTGATTCGTGACCGTGATGGAACGCGCACCGATGTTCCAGGAACTCCGATTGATGCTGATGGAGATGGCGTTCCGGGTGGTGTGCACAACTTCTGGTTCCAAACACGTGCTCTGGATCGAATGATTGTTTTCGAGGGAGACGGATCGACGATTGAAGAAGGCCAGACCATCACAATCATGGGTGGTTCTAACTTCTCACGCACCTACGAATTTGTGACGAATTTGGCCAATGTCACACCAGGAAATATTGGTGTGCAATATGACCCCGTGGCTGATGCACTGGCCATGGCAAATGCATTGCGATTTTCCATTGAGCAACAGGCTTCGGTGACTGGCGTTTCAGCTTCGACATCGCAGCGGGAATACCAAGGGCAATCACGAGCAGTCTTGACGCTTTCAGGGGACCGTAGTGTCACCCTTTCCGAAGATTTTCAAGGGGTTGACGTACTTGGACGTACTCTGTTCGTAGACAAGAACGCGGGCCCTGCTGCAGATGGAACCCTGTCGCAGCCCTTCAATAATATTGCTAACCCAAGCCTTCCGAATGCATTCGGGTCGGCCTACTTTGGCGATATCGTGAGGATTGTTGGTAATGGTGGATTGGACTCCAATTTGCTGACCGAAGAAGATAACTTCAGTTACAAAATCGGAATCGCTGAGGTAGGCGGCAGCTCGCTGGAAGACGGTAGTAGCATGAATGTGCCCCGTGGTGTGACCACCATGATTGATGCGGGCGCGATCTTCAAACTACGCAATTCGTACATCAACGTCGGTAGTAGTACGACCCAAATCGATCGAAGTGGCGGGGCACTGCAGATTCTTGGAGCCCCAAGACACGTTCAGTTGAGTCTTTCCGGAGATGCAATTGAGACCACCCTGATCGGAGATGAGTCAGGCGACGGCGCGACTGGATATGCAGACGGTAGTGTCATCTTTACGAGCATGCGTGATCGTGATGTCGATGCGAATGCATCAGGATTCAGTCCCGAACCGGCCGCGGGCAACTGGGGTGGCATTATCTATCGCCGCGACGTCGACCGCGCTGAGGGACGCAGTGATCTCGAAGACGACGGCGTTTTCCTGCAGACCGTCAATCATGCAGAAATTCGTTACGGCGGTGGTAGCAACGTCCTGATCGATTCAGTTCAGCAACTGGTCAATCCCGTTCAGATTGTGGACATGCGGCCGACGGTCAGTTTCAACGAAATCAGATTGAGTGCTGACTCAGCAATTAGCGCGGCTCCCAATAGCTTTGAAGAAACCAGTTACCAGGCACCGCAGTTTCAGAAAGGTGGATCCTTCACCGCTGACTATGATCGCGTTGGTCCTGACATGTATCAGAACCTGTTGCTGGATAACAGTCTTAATGCTGTGTTCATCCGTGTTGCAACCACACCAGTTGAAGCACCCAAAGAATTCACGGTTGCGGCCCGGTTCGATGACACTGAATTGGTTCATTACGTTTCTGAGAACCTTGTGGTCGCAGGGTCGCCAGGCGGTTCAATCGAAGATGGTGTTGCACCTTCAATGGCGTTGATTTCGGCGCGGCGGTTGTCCGGCGGACCTTTGGGGCCAGTTGCCGTCATGGCTCCAGCACTGCCGAATCCACCAGTAAGTTATGACTACAAAATGACATTCGTGGATGCCAATGGATTTGAGTCTTTGGCCAGTGCCGATGTGTTTACCTTTACGGTCGCTGATCCCGATTCAGCGATTCAGCTGACATCGTTGCCAGCAGTGCCAAGCAGCGGTGACTACGTGTCTCGGCGTTTGTACCGATCTGAGGCTGGCCTCGACGACTACCGGTTGGTGGGGCGTTTGGATGCTTCTACCGTGTTGTTCACCGATGATTCTGCCGGTGGCGATGCAGCTTTGGATCTGACACGCAATGGTATCCGCGGACGTCTCGATGCTTCATTGGTTTTGGACCCCGCAGTGATCATGAAGCTCCGTGGTGCACGGATTGAACTGGGGCAAGGCACGCAACTGCTGGCTGAAGGCAGGCTGCAGAGCCCAATTGTGTTCACCAGCTCTTTGGACGATCGATTCGGTGCTGGTGGTACCTTTGACACTAACAACGACAACAATCTGGCGTCCCCACCGGCTGAACCGGTTCGTGGTGACTGGGCTGGTATCTATGCCGGTCCAACTTCGAATATTAGCTTTGATCATGTGCAATTGTCCTACGCTGGTGGCATCAGTTTGCTCGACGGGGGACTTGCTCGCGGTTTCTTGCCGTTGGAACTGCAGCAGGCCGAGGGACGCATCACGAACTCCCGCTTCGAGTTCAATGATCAAGGGCAGGATGGTGCTGGACCTGCTGGGCGATTCGGTCGCCTGGCGGTTACCGAATCCACCATCATGGTGCGGGGATCACAGCCCATCATTGTCGGCAACACTTTTGTGGATAACCGTGGCTCCATTATCGATATCGATATTGAGTCGATGGGCGGGAATTATCGCAGAGATATTGGGCGGCAAACCGGTGAAATCGACCGTATTGGTGTTCTGGATGACAATTACGGGCCGATGATCCGTTTCAACCGCTATCTGAATGATACGAGTTCGGGCTTGCAATTGTCCGGATTGGAAGTGCGTGCCGGGACGATTACAACAGAAACGACGTTTGATGATACCGATATCGCACACCTTCTGTTCGATAACATCACGGTCGGCAATTTACACAGCTCGGGTGGTCTGCGTCTGTTGAGTCGTCCTGATGAGAGTCTTGTGGTTAAGTTCATCGGATCAGGATCTCCCAACGCAGCATCCGTTGGCACAGGTATCACTGCTACTGGTTCATTAGATGGAATCGATGATCGAATCGGCGGTACCGTGCATGTTGTGGGTATGCCGGGAGCACCGGTGATTTTGACAAGCATGAACGACGATGGTGTCGGTGCCGGTCTGAAGCCAGACGGTTCCTCATTCACAGATCACGATGGGGACGGCATTACCACTCGCGGCGCCGCTAACGACTGGAATGGCATTGTTCTCGATGAGTTCAGTAATGACAGTAACTATGCAGTTGTGCCTGAGTTGGAATTGCTGACTGAAGCGGCACCAGGATTGAATGGTACCGCTGCCAACGCCCAATTTCTTGGTGAACTTGCCAAAGACAACTTGACTGCTGACACCGTCCGCAGACTGGGTTTTGAGATCGACGGCTATCTGAGCGGCAATCATGATATCGATACCTACAGCTTTATCGGGTCACCGGGATCAGAGGTTTGGGTTGACGTTGACCGCTCAACTTTCACTCTTGATACAGTTGTTGAGTTGTTGGATGCAGAAGGCAATGTGTTAGCGAGAAGTGATAATAGTGTTGAGGAAACCAGCGTTACAAATCCAACGCCGATTACCGTCTTCAGTCCGGAACTGGAAGGGTTGGCGACTTCCTTGCAGGCCTCTGATGAGACATATGTCGAACGTGATTCCTACAACAATCTTGAAGACTTTGGTTCCTACAATCTCCGTGACGGTGGGCTGCACTTCCCCCTGACAGGTGACCGGTCCGATCCAAATTCTCGCAGCGTCTATTTTGTTCGCGTTCGCAGTGCTTCCTTGAATCCCGATGATGCTCAAAGTGGATTGACGGGTGGCCAATACCGGATGCAATTGCGATTGACGGAAGAACAGGCATTTCCCGGCAGCGTGGTGCGTTTTGCGAATATCAAGTACGCCAACAACGGCATTCGAGTCCAGGGTCTGATGTCGGACTCACCGCTTCTTGCCGAAGTGCAGGAAAATGAGTCAGCTGACATTCTGGATTTCCCAGCCTCCAATGACTTCTTCATTGCAGGGACGCTTGCTGAGGGTCCGCAGTACATCGGCAATCTGGTTGATAACCACGATATGGTCATCGGTGTGGGCGGCGAGATTTCGGCTGGCACCGATGTCGATTTGTACAACTTTGAGATCGATTTTGTATCCGGTGGTCCCGGGCTTCAGTCCACTGTTTTTGATATTGATTTTGCAGACGGGTTCAATCGCCCCAACACCAATGTCAGCGTTTTCTTTGACCGTGCAGATGGTAATTCACTGCCTGAACTGGTGTATTTCGGCAGTGCAAGCAATGTTCTGGATGACTTGGACAGCCCGCTTGCCAATGATCCTGCCCTCGAATCGCTGTTGCGTGGTTCGATCGCCAATGGCGATCCGTTCATCGGCCCCGTGTCGCTGCCTGAGGGTAATTACTATGTTGCTGTTACTCAGGACGGGATCTTTCCCGAGTCACTGACGGATGCAGTTCGCGAGCCCATTAATTCAATTCGACGTATCGCTGAGGATCGTATCGGTGCAGATGTCGCCGCTGAAGGCTACAGCACCGCGAATCCACCAGCGGTCCCGCAGCTTTTTGATCCAGCTGTTTTCGTGCCTGCAACCGAGTTTGTTGTCGCCACCGATACTGATCTGGGACATGGAAAACCAAACCACTTTGCCGGTGTAGGAACTCCATTTGTTCCGCCACCAGCCAACATCATTCACTTTGAATCAGACTTTGTCCTTGCTGGTTTTGATGCACCTGATTTTGTCAGCACCGATCCGGTGAACACTCCTAACGATACGTTGGGCAGTTTTCAGCAGGAAGAATGGTCGCTTGCTGATGAGGACGAAATTGGTGACAGTGTCGTTCGACTTTTTCCTCCCTTTGATATTCTGGGATCTTCCAACACGTCGACCTCCGTACCACATGTGTCATTCAATGGCTTTCTGCAAAATGACGCAGCCGATTTCTTTATCCTCGATGTTGACCTGCCGTCGCGAGTGATTCTTGATGTCGATGGCGGTTGGGATATTGCTGATGGTGTGCCCGATCCACTGAATCCACCCTTGTTTGGTGGTTCTGTCGATACGAAACTTGTGATTTTACAACCACAGCAGGATCCCGATCTGATTGCAACGGAGTCGTTGCAATTGGTTCCTGTACTTGAACCTTACGATCCATTTTTCCCAATTGATCTCAGTGGCGATGACGAAGTCAGTTTCAGCGCAGTTGAAGATGGCCGGGCTGGTAGTAACTCGGTTTTTGATCCGTTCATCGAGACATTTTTGTTTCCCGGCAGGTATTGGGTAGGCGTCTTGGGAGAGGACTCGGTCCTGGCTTTCAGTGATACAGGGGCTACCGCGACGGGGTCAGCAAGTGGTACCTACACGCTGCATGTATCCATGGATCCGGAGGATCCGCATACCGTTCCTCTCATTCCTCCGGGACCGGGGTCGCAGGTACTCTCCTACCCAAGGAACGCAACTAATGCCGAATCAACGGTGACCAGTGCACCTTTCGACCTTGCGGGTTATGTGGCTGAGGATCTTCCAACTCTGTACTTGAATCGGTCTTACGAACCAGCAGCGGGCGATGTCGCGCGATTGATTGTGACTAGCAATGAAAATTCTGGTGGAAGTGTTTTGCATACTTTCACGGCGGGGGATTGGGAGCAAGTTCGTCTTTCTCTCGGTGATTTTGCTGGACACACCAACATACAATTGAACATCGATTACGACGCTCCGGGCGGGGGCTCAACGGCTGAAGGCCTTCGCGTTGACGACATCGTGATTGGTTTCGCTGAACGCGGGGAAGGGGTCTTTGACGCAGCTCGCGGAACGACTTTCCGTGGTTCCGCGACCAGTAATGCTGGCGCTTACCAGTTGGAACTTCGCCATGGAACCGACTTTGCCACGCGTGCTGGTGTGATCACACTGCAAGATGACTTTGACACGAACGATCGACAGAATCGAAGTGTTACGCTTGTGGCTCCGGAACCCGGATCCGTGTCAGATGAAGATACGTTTGTGCTAGGCGATGGAGCTGTCAATCAGCGGTTTGAATTTGACGTTGCGGGCGATGGAGTGACATTCGGAAACACTCTCCTGAATATCGCAGGTTTGACAACGTCTGCAGATGTTGCGGAGGTGATTCGTGCTGCCATCAATTCGCAAACTCTGATCGAGGTCGAAGCTTCTACTTCTGGCGGATTGGATGGCACGGAAGTAGGCGGTGGTATCCCGACTGATGCTCGAGTCGCGTTGCACGGTGTTCGCACCGGCAGTTTCGATCCGATCACTTCGGTCACTGCTGCCCCGGCGTTACTGTCTTTTGACAGTGATGGATCGTTGTTGATCCCTGCCATCTTGCACGATGGACTTGGGGACAGCAATCATGAACGTCTACAGGGCGTTGTGATTGTGGAGCACAATGTGATCAGTGATGTGCGTGGTGTTGGAATCTGGTCTGAGCCGGGTGAGCGGGACACGGTGCCAGCTCATGCTGCTGCTGCTGGTTTTGGTGAGGAAGCGCCGCCCGTTGGCTTGAGCCAGCCGGGGGCAGTGATCAACCTTCCAGAAGAAAATGACAGCGTGCTTGGTGGCTTGGCCCCGGGAATCCTGATTCAGAACAATACGCTGGACAATGCAGAGTTTGCAGGTGTCAAAATCGCGGGTCAGAACCAACCATGGGTGCTTGAAGTATCTACTGGTAACGACATTCTCGATGATGGGCCCGGATTGGGGCAAGCCGATCGATTTTCCATCACGGCTGCCGGCACCACGGTGAACTTCGAGTTCGAGGAAATCGGCGATGGAGATTGGGATCCAGATCTATTAGCTTTTGAATGGGGTGCGGAAACCCAAGGTGGAGATGGATTTAACGCGGGCAATGTGCCTGTTTACTACCGACATGATGACGATTTTCTAACTCCCGTCTATGCAAACCGGGCCACCGAGTACAGTTCCATTGAAATGCTGCATTCGATGCGCGAGTCGATTCAGGGCAGTATTCTGATGACCAATGCACTCTCGGAACTGGTCGAACTGACAGTAGGTCCATCTCTGGTCAATCCTGGTGCACCCGCGCTGTACATTGAGGGTGCAGAATCTGTCGGCGTCAGTCTGGTGAATAGACCTATTAACCCCGACGATGTCCTGCTGGCCTATCAAGCACCGATCTATGAGGCACCCCAGCCGTTTGCCAAAGTGGTGAATAATACTTTCTATGGTGATGACGGTCAGGCATCCCAGTATCCAGAAGGATACGAACAGGACGGACTCGATGGCCCGCATCAGGCAAGCAGTCTTGGCTTGCTTGATCTGGAACCTAATGAATTCATAGCAGGTGCAGTTGAAACTCGAGTTGGCGGCAGCCATCGCGCGCCGTATACCGTATTGACGACATTGGGTGACAATGCTGGCCCTGCAGATCTGCAATCAGCAGGCGATGTCGATTTCTATCGTGTTTATCTCAATGTAGGTGATCGTCTGATTGCTGATATTGACACCGTCGCAGGCGGTCCTGACACCGTGATGAGGTTATTCGATGAAGCCGGTATTCCACAGGCTTTCGAAGATCAAGCCGGTGAGCTTGTTACGATCAGTGAAAATGACATCGCGCCAGATTATCTTGATCCGTCTGACCCGACTGATTACCAAAATCTTCTGCCTGACCCAACGAATGAGAGAGATGCGTTCATTGATTTCGTTGCTGACAAAGCAGGCATCTACTACGTGGGTGTAAGTTCGGCTGGCAATGAAAATTACGATACCAGAACGTTGTCGGGCCGTGTTTCCGGGGCGGACGTCGGCACGGGTACTTACCGGATTACGCTCGAAGCGTTGGCGGCCCGTTCTTTCGTGATGTCGCTAGCGAATGCCTCCGGTCAGGCACTTAACGGTACCACCTTCACCGTGACGCAAATTGAGGACATTCCAGACGGCTTCCCTCAGATCTCGGGCGCTGGTCCCGACAATCGGGTGACCTTTACGTTTGGCGGCATCAATGCAACCAACGATCGCATTCCAGATGTCATGAAGTTGATTGAAGGGCAAATCAATGCAATTGTTGGTACACCGTTTGGATTGCAGCCAATTCTGCCGAATATTGATTACACCACTTACTTCGATTCGGCGGTAAGCCCATTGGGGGCTATCCTGCCAGGTTCGGCCCAGGCTTTGGGTGGAGCTTCTGGTGCGAACGTGGGATTGGTCGCCAGCCCTGTTGCAACAGATGACAGCACGGGTGGCTTCGGTCATATCCCATCAGGCAATGCGGGAGCAGAAATCTTCACGGCAGCCTCTGGCTCGACAGAGCAATGGGTATTCATTGAAAATGTTGCCAAGATAGAGCTCAGTCCTGAGGCGGTTGCAGCTGGATTGCAGTTGACCCCGATTGACGATGGCGATCCTCCAGGACCAGTCGACGCGGACCGTGTTGTTGAGGATGATGTTGACCAACTGATCAAGGAGACAGGTCTGCTGATCACTGCTGGTGCAAGTCCCACAGCCTTGAACAACGTATTCGTGAATCTTGATGACAGCCTGGTTGAGGTTGCCAGTAAATCGCAAGAGGTGATCGTTGTTGGAAATGTCTTCCAGTACGCCGAAGGGCCAGTTATTGGCCAGTTCCCGAACTCCACTGGCGCTAATGGTAATGATGATTTCAACATCACTTTGGGAACGGAGGAGCCCGCGTTGGCTTATCCCGAGGCAAACAACTTCCAGCCAGCCGAAGGTTCACGACTGATTGATTCTTCGGTCAACTCCGTTGTTGAGCGAAGTGCGGTGGTGCAGCTTAAGGATGCCATTGGTCTGTCGGCCAGTAATATCTTGGCTCCGACTCACGACGTAGGTGGAGTTTTGCGTGCCGATAACCCCAACTATGCACCTCCGGGTGGAATTGGTGGATCGGTTTTCAAGGATCGAGGTTCGACTGAGTTGGCGGACTTCAATGGTCCAGTTGCGATCGCAGAAACTGCAAGGGATAACGATGCAGAGGGAATTGATGTTGATCCCGCTGTCAGCTTCATTAATCTTCAAGAAGGTGTTTACAGGGAATTCAGGATTCAACTGCGCGACAACGGTGATTCCTCTGACCCATTCACAGGAATCGGCGTTGATGACAATACCGTTGTTGTCCCTGAAATTCCAGGACTCAGGGAAGCAGGGGCCAACATCACTCTGATCGAAAATGATGAGTTGCTCCAAGAAGGTATCGATTATACCTTCAACTACGATTCCACTAGGAACTTGATCACACTGACACCTCTGGCTGGAGTTTGGCAGAACGATCGATCTTATCGAATTGAGATCAACAACGAAGACCGCGATGTGCTTTTTGCTCCTGCGAGCAACGTCATTCAGGATGGCGATCAAATGGAGATCATCGATAGCAATGGTGGTCAAATCGTTTTCGAGTTTGAGGCCGGCTATTCGCTTTTGTTGCCCGAGCCAATCACGCTTGTAGTGCCGCAAGTGGGAACCGACATCGGCGGTGTCACCGATGGTGACTTCTTTCAACTCAATGACGGTGTGAATCCAGCCGTTGTTTTTGAATTCAACGACCCCGGCGATACAACTTTGCCGGGAGCCGTGCCGATTGATCTGCCTGGGACACCAACACCAGAAGACGAGGGCGACAAGCAAATTTTCCTTGAAGGAATCGCGGCGTCCATTCGGGCAGCTATCCAAAATGAAGTTGACAATGGCCTGTTGGACCTCGATGTAGCGGGCGAGGGCGTCCGCGTTGTTTTGGGGGCCGAACCAGGCGCAACAGCATCAACTGAAAACACTGGCATGCAGCAATTGCCAAGAACCCTT
>DOPG01000121.1 GCA_003513555.1 Rhodopirellula sp.
AACTGATTTTGAGCCGATTATATGAACTTCTTGCTCAGCTCGTGTGATCGCCGTGTAGATCCAAGAGCGGTCCACCAAGGGTGAGTTGTCGAGGGCAATAATCACCTTTGGAACTTGAGACCCCTGCGTTTTGTGGAGTGTCATCGCATAGCCGAGCTGAATGTTGTCTAGCAAGGCTTTGGTCAAAGTCAGAACTTCTGTTTTGTCGTCCATCTTGATTAATCCTAGATGGTCTTCAGCTTCCTGATCTGCCGATAACAGTCTTCCCAAGCTTCCATTCTGCAAGTCATTCTCATAGTCATTAGTCAGGCACATAATTGGGTCCCCAACGCGATATTCTGTGCTCCACAGGTCACCCCAAATCTCAGGCATTAGTTGGCTTCCGTTCGGATTTACGGCTTCTTGGCACGAATTATTTATGAGTTTGGTGAGGGCTTTCGTTGGGGCAACAACTTTGCTGTCACGCGGGGATTGGGCCAACAGTTCAGTGCAAGATTCTATGATGTCTTCGCGGCTCGCCGCTTCATGAAAGTATATTCGTCCGACTGTCAGCTCAAGCGGTAATTCTCCGTTGCGTATTGCTAGTGAGTAATCGGGTATGCCCGTTGTTTCGTCTTGACGCTGAACAATATCAAGCTCAACGACAGGGCAGGCTCCTGAATTGATAATGTCTTGAAGCGGCAGCCCAGCGCCAATAGGCGGCAATTGATGAGGGTCTCCCACCAGAAGCAGTCTGATCGATGCTGTTGTTTTAATAATGATCTGGTAAAGCGTTGGCAGATCGAGCATTGAGGCTTCATCGATGACGATCAGGGTCGGTTTATCGTCAACCTCAACATTGCGAAGAAAACCTGCAATTGTCATCGTTTCAATGCCAATGCTCTCGTGCAGCCGTGTCGCCGCTCGGCCACTAAGAGCCATCGCATAAATGTTGTAGTTCAATGCGCGGTAGCACTCGATTGTAGTTCTGAGAACCGTTGTTTTTCCGGTGCCAGCACCACCGATCACACAGCTCAGTCCATGCGATAGAGACATTTCTACTGCCTCTAACTGCCGCTCGGCGATGGGGAATGGCAAAGCCATCGCTGACTTTGTGATCAGGTCATTTTCTTTATCTGATAGGTCTACTTTGGCTGACCCGATTTTGCGCAAACGCTTAGCGACAACGCGCTCCATGACGTGTAGAGCAGTGTTATGGTATTGGTCTTTCTTTCGATCATAGGTGATGAACTTTGCTTTCTTTCCTGCCTCTAGGGCTCGGGCGATCACAGAATCATTCGAAGTAGAAAGTATGCTTCCGATACGACGCTTGAGGTCAGAGGGTGCTGCGAATGTGTGTCCAAGTCGGCAGTGCTTGATCAAAGCTTGCTCTGTCGCAGCTGCAAAACGTCTGGGGTCATCAGTCGCAATTCCAAACTGGCTCGCGATCTTCTCTGTCTTTTCAAAGGGTAGGCCGAACGTGAGTAGAGAGTATGGGTTGCGCTTTATTTCCTCGACAGCACTTTCACCGTGTGCTTTGAACAGCCTGTGTTGAACTGACAGTGGAATGCCATGATTGCTTAAAAATTGCGCGTGTCGGAGGTTTTTGTACTTTTGAAAGCCATCGATCAAGGCGTCGATTGACTCATTCGTCAGATGCTTTCTGAAGGCTTCTCGATCACCGCTTGTAGCGAGGCGAACGAGATCGTTTCCCAGCGCTTGAACGAGTTTGCGTGCTTTGACGCTGCCGATACCCCGAAAATCCGGGTCATCGGCTAAAAACTGAATCAAGCTTTCATCTGTTGCTGGCATCTTCAATTCACAAACAGTTGGGTTGCGCCAAACTGCTTGTCGAATCTTATATCCGTTGTTTTCGATAATCTCCTCGGTGCATGGGCCATCCAGCTCCCATACTTGCCCAACAGCAGCCTCGACAGGTAACGACTGAGTTGGAACATCGACTTGTACAATAACCTTGGCAGACTTTAGATTGATTGCATCTTTGAGCAGTACACCGCCGAATATTGTGCGTTCGTTATTCGCGAAACGAACTTTGGTGATCCTGGTTAATGCTTTTCTTGTCACCGGTCTTGTCAAAACTCAATCCCCATCTCGGTCAACACTTCGGATAATTCTTCATATCGCTTGAGTTTGGCTTTTAGCTCAAGATTCTGAGCTTCTAGCTCTTGCAGTCGTCTCTTGTCGTAAGAGCGTCGGCTGGCCTCACCGTCATATTTTTTGGGTTTATTCTCTTTCTCTTGCTGAACTCGCTGCTCTGTTTTTTCGGGCAAAATTCCGATTGGCCGAAGGTCATCTTCGAGTTGCGCTAAACGGGCCTTAACAGCTGGATTTTGTCGGAGAACGCTCTTTGCAAAACCAACTGCATTCGCAACTTCCTGGCGATTTAGTTGCCCACGCCGCACGAGATTTTTGAAATCAGCGTTAGTTTGTCTCGCTATCCAACCCTCGAAGAGGTCAATGTTTTCGGCTGCTTTCTTCTGACTCATTCTAGGCCCTTGGTTCTTTTGTCGCGGTATCTGGTGATCGTTGGTCGAGACACTTTGTAGCGCCTCGCTACTGAGGCAATTGATTCTCCGTTGTCTAGCCTCAGGTAAATATCCTTGATTTCTTTCTCGCTAAGAGCAGGAGGGCGACCCATGTGCGTGCCTTTCGCTTTGGCTCGTTCCCGTCCCTCGCTGGTCCGATCAAGGATGAGATCCCGTTCGAGTTGGGCAAACGTACCGCACAGATTGATCATTGCTCTCGCAAGAGGGCTGGTGTTCGAAGTGTCGAGAGTTCCGTCCAACGTTTTGATTGTTGCTCCCTTCGCGTGGATTGATTCGATGGCCTTGAGGATCTTCGCTAACGATCTCCCAAGCCGGTCTAGTCGTGTCACAAGCAAGACATCACCATCTCGTACAAAGTTGATTGCCTCGTTCAACTTGCATTCATGTTCATCGGAGACTCCAGAAAGCTTCGCTTCCCAAATTCTCTCGCAGCCAGCGGCTTCAAGTTTTTCAACCTGGCTGGATAAATCTTGATCAGCTGTTGATACCCGTGCGTACCCGATTTTCATAAAAGTGTCCGTAAGTCTTGACTTTTGTGCATCCTATCATTATGATGAACGGAAGTCACTTAAAATAGTTTTCTGCATGCACGAAACTATACAGGACACTTTGGTTCGTTTTTTGAATTTTGACAACTGGATTTGGCGGGAATTTGAAAAAGAGGTGAGTAGCGTCGAGACTGAGTAGAATCCTGTACCAAAATCAGCGGTTCTTTCATGTGCTCATTTATCTACGGTCCGGAAAGTTCCGGTA
>DOPG01000048.1 GCA_003513555.1 Rhodopirellula sp.
AACGCAATTCGCAGAAAACTTTCCTGATGGGTGCGCACAGAGCCCTTTGTCCGCGATTCCAGAACTCAAACAGGTTGATTTCGGTGCATTGCCCGTTGAGCTGGTACCGTTGTCGCTAACAACGCGTAGGCTGTGCCAGTTTTTAGAGCACTGCCTGCCCGTTGTGTGTGCAACTCAACCGGCAATACAGCACCAGCCGTCGCAATCGAGAATACCCCACCGTGACGCAGGATTCACAACCCTAATGATGAGATCTCCAACACGTTCCTGTGCTTGGCATCATTCTACTGCAAACCCTCAACATCTTGAGGAAACCATCAGCGATCGCAGGGCAGCGTTCACCGATTAACCATCCTGAACTCAGTGAAAATACCATCACAACTTTTTGCGTGCGAATCCTCAACCGCAAAAGCTTTAATTCACAGATGCTGTCGACGCTGCCTGCGGAGAAGTAACGCCGCCCGAGGTGTTGCTCGTGTCTGATTCACTCCCCGGAGCGCGAACCGTCGCGAAATACAGCAACAACGTCATTGCCAATCCAATACTCAACATAAACCAGAGTGGTTGATATGCGGGTCCGTCTTGCGTCGAGGTGATAAAGAAATCGATACCGGGAAAACCGCTATCTGCCATTCGCGACATCGATACCGACAGCGCATTGTTGGTAAAGTGCAACAAGATGCATGGCAGGACGCTGCCCGTCCGCAGTGCAATCCAGCCGAGCAACACTCCCATGCACGCCGCCGCAATGGACTGCTGGAGGAACCCATGGGAGATACCAAACATCAGGGCGGTCACCACGATTGCCCTGAGACGCCCTCGCTGTCGCAACAATCCACCGAAAATGAAACCGCGGAACGCCAACTCTTCACAGACAGCAGGGATAAATGCCATAAGGAAGACTAGGTTCAACCATGGTACTGTTTCTATTTGTTCAACTAGCGGCAACATCGCTTGCGTCGCTTCTTCACTGACGGGATAAGTGTATTCAATCCACCTTCCAAGGACCAAATACAGCGGGTGGAGAGTGACACCAAGCGCGACAGCCAAGGGCAGACATAACCAATGAGGCCAGCGCACTCTCAGGCTAGTCCGAATTGAGGTGGTCAGCACCACTGACATCAACAGGGCGGGTGCAAGAATCATTCCCAGTTGGGGACTAAGAATCATTTTGGTCATCCCCGCAAGATCATCTGGGACCGTCGTTGCCGCCAAACGACCGAAAAACAATGCAACGAGGATAATCGCTCCACACGCATAAGCCTGACTTGTTGTGGCCACCGGTTGGCGATCTCTCCAAAGGTGTTTCACCCAAAGACCAAATTCCCATTGTTCTTGACCACCAAAAAGCCCCGCCTCATTTTCAAACTGGCGTTTCGCCCACGTCACGGCCAACCACAAGCAGCCCGCCGTAACTCCAAACACCAATGGCAAGTGTACCAAGGCATCACCGTATTGGCCTTCAACCAGCGCACGCACCAAAAGGAACATGCCAGTCACGGGAATCAAGCTGGTTCCCCCCGATAAATCCATGCCTGGCAACATCGGAAGCAGCACCAGTGGCAGGGTAACCATCATCAGCGGCATCAGGTAATATTGCCCCTCCTTGCTGCTGCGTGCCATGGCAGCAACAGCCAATGCGAGAGCGCTAAACAGGCACGACAAGGGAAGCAAAGCCACAAACAACCAGAGCATCGGAACCAAAGGCGGCGACCCAACAGTTGCGCCGCCCACAGCCACCTGCTTCAACACAAACGAACTGGTCACTAACATACTGCCAGCATTCAAAATCGCCGTGAGCATACTAAAGCTTGCGACCGCTCCTAGTTTTCCCCACACTATTTCACTGCGTAAGGCGGGGCTGCAGAGCAAAGTTTCCAGCGTCCCACGTTCTTTTTCACCGGCCACCAAATCGATCGCTGGATAAAAAGCGCCCGTCATCGCCCACACCAACATGATAAATGGGAGCATTTTGCTCCAAAACGCAGCTTCACGAGTTCGCTCAGGAGCAAGGTCAACGTCCACAAGTTCGAAAGGTTCGAGCATGCTCATCTCGATCCCCAACGCTCCCAAGGACTGCCCAACCCAGGCGGCCTTCCATTTCCCCATGATCGTTGTAATGCGACTTAACGCAATCTGCGACTCATCCGAGGCAATGTTATACAGAACCTGAACGCTTGAGTTCCTCTCCTCACTCTCGGAATTCGCTTCCGAGAAGTGCTCGGGGAAAACCAGGACGGCATCAAAAGTGCCGTCTCGAACCCAACGAGCCGATGCCTCGGACAACGTGTCGTCTGGTTCTAAATCGTCATCGCTCCGCAGTACAAGTTTCAGCTTGCTTGTTTCGCCGGTGTACCGAGCAGCAATTTCATCACCATCCAACAGTGGGGGAACACCGTGAATATGCTCAACGCCCACAATACACACGGTTGTAGTATGTTCGCGGGTGAATTGTGCGATTTGCAGAAGCAGCGTACCCAAGAGTGGGTACAACACGATTGGTAGTAACGCGATTGTGAATAACGTTCTCCGATCACGGAGTTGGTCGCGCATTTCACGCATGTAAATAAGGGTGACCGCCGAGAAACGAGGTTTGTCCGACATTGGGATTTGCTGAGTTCCTGAAGTCTGCTGAGAGCTCATGCTCACGCCTCTCCCGCCTCGGGAGTTGACCTTTGCAATTCCACGTTTTCGTTACCACGCCCTTTTTCTTCAGCCTCGAATTTGCTCAATAGCCCAAAGAACAAATCCTCGAATTCGCTCTCGTTGTGACGTTCTCTCAATTCTTCGAGTGTTCCTGTATCTAGGATACGCCCCTGATGCATGATTGCGATCCGGTCGCAGAGGCGTTGAACCTCGCTCATGATATGAGTTGAAAAGATCAGGCACTTGCCTGACAGCCGCAGTGCTTTGATCACTTCCAGCAAATTACGAGCGACCATCACATCAAGTCCCAAAGTAGCCTCATCAAAAATCAAGACGGGGGGATCATGGACCATAGCCCTGGCAATTGAAACCTTCTGTTTCATTCCAGTGGACATCTTCGCGCCAGGCACGTCGTGAAATTCATTCATTCGCAACTGATCAAACAGCACCTCCAGGCGCGGCTCGAGTTGCTGACGTGACATCCCATGCAAACGACCAAAATACCTGACCAGTTCCCATGCGGTCATGCGGTCGTAGATTGCAGTATTATTACTTACAAATCCGATGTTGCGTCGCACTGATGCTGGGTCCGTCGCCACGTCATGGCCCGCCACATTAGCCCTACCACTGGTTGGGGCAAGGACCGTACTTAGGATACGCAACACAGTGGTTTTACCAGCTCCATTGGGACCCAATAATCCGAAGATTTCACCCTTCCCAATTGAAAACGACACCCGATCAACAGCGACGAAGCGTCCACGACTTAAATCGTCGTAGGCTTTGGTGAGTTGATCGACTTGGATCATGACTGAACTCTCTTGGCAGCGGCGTTTGACAACTCGCACAACGTTCTGGCGGGATAATACCAGTCATGCAATTCGTATCAGTGGTGCAGCTGTTCCATCGATACCGGAATGACCGCTATGGTTAGGTAGCTCGCGGTGGCTGTGCAGGCACTGGTTGACTCATGAAAGAACTGGGATTTCACCAGCAGGCACCCCACTAATCGTCAATCCTTGACGCGAAGTCGGACGACCGCACCAGTCACAGAGGCGAGGGCTTGTATGTCGTCGGTCGCGGCTTTCGCTTCACCCTCAGTAGCCATGTGGGTCATGATTACCAATGGAACAGGGTCACGCTGCGGCCCACCTTCTCGGCCTTCGTGTTGAATGACTGACGCGATGGATATTCCGTGCCGCGCCAAGACGGCGGCAATCGAAGCCAAAGTCCCAGGATGATTTGAAACGCTGAGCCTGAAGTAGTAACGACCACGACTGGTGTCACCATCTCGCAGCTTCACACGCGGCGGTTGATCGATGGAAAAGTATTCCAAAGTTTGAAAGGTGAGGCGGGTTCGTCCCACGGCAGTGTCAATCAGGTCGGCGGCCACTGCTGATGCAGTGGGCATCTGCCCCGCCCCCAGCCCATGATAAAACACCGGCCCCACCGCATCACCGATGACCTGAATCGCGTTGTAAGCATCACGCACTTCAGCAAGGGGGGTTCCGACCGGCACTAAGGTAGGTGATACAGAGAGCTCGAGCCCGTCCTCCGCCAGATTGGCGATCGCGAGCAATTTGATCCGGTATCCCAGCTTTTGGGCGTACAGAAGGTCCTCTGGGTCCAAGCCAACGATTCCCGTGCGTGGAATCTGTGACCAGTCCACCGTGGCACCAAACGCCAAGTGCGCCAGAATTGCAAGCTTTTGAGCGGCATCGGTCCCATCGACGTCCATCGCGGGATCACTCTCGGCATATCCCAGACGCTGCGCTTCAAGAACCACATCGTCGTAGCTGGCCCCGTTCTCATCCATCTGCGTAACGATGAAGTTACTTGTGCCATTAAGAATGCCTTCCAACGATCCGATTTGATTGGCTGAAAGACATTGGCTGATATTAGCAATGATGGGAATACCGCCTGCGACCGACGCTTCAAACGCAATACTTCGTCCCAGTTCTCTCGCTCGAGTGAACAATTCGGCACCATGCTCGGCCAACAACGCCTTATTGGCCGTCACAATATCTTTCCCAGATTCCAGCAACGCCAACATGATGGTCCGAGCGGGCTCCAAGCCACCGATTAATTGCGCAACAACCGTGATTTCCTCATCATCGATCACTTCCTGCAGCGAATCTGTTAGCACTCCCTCCGGCAACACAACGTCGCGAGGACGGGCTAAATCACGCACCACGGCCTTCTTTAGCCACATCGTTCGGCCGGCATGCCGCGCGGTGCGGTCACCATGATCCAGTAAAAGACGCGCAACACCGCTGCCAACCGTGCCGAGCCCAACAATCGCTACATTTGTTTTTTCCATGGATCGATTTTAGCCAGTATCGCCTGTCGCTGGGAAGCCACCACCAAAACAACACAGAAGGGAAACTGGCGTGCTGGCAACCACCGTTCTCCGCTGACTGCGTAACCACATTTTACTCCCGATACGTCCATCAAGCCGCTATGTCGAACCACTTTCCTCCATTAGGATCGGGCGTTACTCAAACGCTAGCATTCCCTGTTGCTTACAAAGTTCCGCCACTTGCTGAAAATTTTTTTAACTGCATCACTATCCTTTGCTCGCTCTTTCTCAGCAAACTCCTTTCGTTCAAACCCACCTAGCACCAGCGTTACTGACTCGCACAGCTCTGTTCCTTTCCAACAACGAATGCACCGGCATGGCCAACAACTTCACCTCAGCATTTGCAAGCGACAAACGGTATGGATGATCTTTGGCCAATCGTCACCAGTGTGCTGGGGGTTTTTCTGATGATGGCAATCGGTGCCATTTGCAGACGCCTGCGCTGGCTCACCCAAGAATCAGACCAATCGCTTGCGCATTTGATCAAGAATGTCCTTTTACCTGCTTATTTCGCAAGCCGCATCCTGGGTGGCCCCCTATTCGATTCCAGTGCTGATGCATGGCAACCCCCAGCGTTCGGATTCGCCCTGACAGCCTTGGGTTTCGTGATCGCCTTCGTCTTCGCCAAACGTGTTGGGCCACGAATTGGCTTAAAAAGTCCTTCTCAGCAACGCGCGTTTGCGTTGTGCGTAGGAATCTGCAACTACGGTTATATTCCGTTACCGTTGGCTGAACACTTTTACCCGGAAGCTGTCGTCCCTTTGATCTTGCACAACGTCGGGGTCGAGCTTGCACTGTGGAGTGTTGGTGTGGCAATCATCAGCGGCGGGGATGGAAGCTCATGGCACAAAGTTCTCATGAGTCCACCTTTCCTTGCCGTCATCATTGCCTGCTGCGTGAAGCAATTTGCAGCAGCCATAGCGATCCCTGATCTGTTCAGCTTCACGTTTAACGCGCTCGGGAACTGCGCAATACCATTAGGCCTACTTTTGAGCGGAGCAATCATGACGGACTTCCTTGCAGACCCAACCTGGATGAAGTCTTACAAGATCCCGGCCAGTGCTATTCTGCTTCGACAGTTTTTAATGCCCTGCCTCATGATGTCCACCGCTTTCGTGTTTTCAGCTGGAACTTCCATGAATCAAGTCATTCTGTTGCAGGCAGCAATGCCAGCTGCGGTGTTCCCAATCGTGCTTGTGCGACTGTACGAACGTGATACCACTGTCTCAATTCAAGTCATCGTGTCCACATCGCTTGCCGGCGTATTCCTGATTCCGGCTTGGCTGTTCGTAGGCCAATTGATTCTCTCCGTTTGATCTACTCCCTTTTTGGCACGCGTCTTGCTCTTATCGCAAACGGCGATGGCAACTGCCAATTCGTCGGCCATGGATTAAATCGATTTAATTCCGTTTCATCAACCAAAAACGAAAACTCAAACGGGAGAACGATAGATGTTAAACCACAATACCTTTGCGCAAATGCATCGCTTAAAATCCGAACTTGAAAGGGTGTTCGGATCAGATCTCACCAATAACGGATGTCCGCAAATCCATCCCAAAGTAAACGTCTGGGAGGACCTTGACTGTTTTCTCATAGAAGCCGAACTTCCCGGGGTAAACCTCGACGACCTTGAAATCCATGTCCACCAGGGAACCCAGCTTTCAATCAAGGGTGAACGCAAAGGGATCGAAGATCCGGCCATCACTTGGGTCCGCAATGAACGTTTCGTGGGTGACTTCGCGAGGACATTAAAACTTGGCTGCAGCGTCGACGCAGAGGGCGTGCAAGCCAACTTAAGGAATGGAGTGCTAGCGATCCGACTACCAAAAACTGCCGCACATAAACCGCACAAAATTGAAATTGAAACGGGCGTGTGACCCTGGTTGGTACTTCCGAATTATCTAACTTATCAATTGCAGGATTAAATCCATGACTACTTCAGCCAGCAATATTCAGCAGCAACCCTTTGTCGCTTCATACCCCAGGGATCAAGGCCCAACAGCGGCACGATTTGATTGCTGGAAGACGGATACCACGATCGTCCTGTCGGGCGATTTCCCCGGTATCAAATCTGATCAGTTCAGCATTGAATTTCATGACCAGGTTCTTACGATCACCGCGGAACACGACCCCAGCCATGGCTTTAGAAAAGCTTTGAAATCGGAGTTCGCACCCAAATCACTGGAACGATCGTTTCGAATCCATGAAGAGATTCATGCTGATGGCATCAAGGCTACCTACGACAACGCCGTCTTGACGGTAGTGCTTCCGATAGTGCAGCCAATTGCTCCACGCCAAATACCAGTTTCAAGTTCCTAGCCCCTCTCTCTTGAGGTGACCGGGCGTGTTCTCCACAGGTCGCAGCACAGGACACAACGACAACACCGTCGAGCGACGGTGTTGTGGTGCCAGAACTTGGCACCCTTCCAACCACCGGTTTCCTGTTCACTCTGTTCGCCTTTCTTTAGCCACAATATCTGGTTGTTACTGCCCAAGCAGGGTGGTTGCGGCTCTCTCATGAGAGTGACAGACACTTAACTTAAATCTCAATCTCAAATCGCAGACCATCGTAGGCCAGTTCAACCCCCTGTGGCAACGATACATTGGTTGCTTCGTGTTCTAGATCGTGACATATATGCGTAAGAAAGGTCCTCGGAGCTTGAATGCGTGCAGCTATGTCACATGCTTCTTTGACTGAAAAATGGGTAGGATGGCTTTTCCATCGCAAAGCATCAACGACAAACGTATCAACCCCAGCCAACACATCCAAAGAGTGATCCGGTATGTAATTCGTATCCGTGCAGTAAGCGAAATTCCCAATGCGAAATCCAAGCACATCAAAATGCGGTCCGTGAGAAAGTCTCAATGGCTGAAACTCGACATTCAGCACCTTGAATGGTTCTCCTTCGTTGATGGTTTCAAACTCGAGCTGGGGCGTTGCACCAGGATGTGTTTCCTCACGCGTGCTGAAAGCATAGTCATATGATTTACGGATTCGGGCTTCAACGTTTTGCTCGCAGAACAAGGGCACCGGCTTACCGAGCCTGAATGGAAATAGACGAAGATCATCGAGCCCAAAGAGGTGATCGGCATGCTCATGCGTGTAGACGACTGCATGCACTAGGGGGATCTTTTCACGCAGCAGTTGGGTTCTCATGTCGGGCGCGGTATCAATAAGGATCGTGCCTTCCCCCGTGCGTATCGCCACAGAACAACGTGTCCGGTTGTTTTTCGGGTTGGTGCTGGTGCACACCGCACAGTCACACCCCAACGCGGGAACACCCACGCTGGTTCCGGTTCCGAGCAGGATTACCTCGGCAGTTGGAGCATGCATCTGATTCATTAACTTTTAGGCGTTTTTCAATTTGACAGGACCGCCAACCAAGCTTGACGTATCCGTGCCGCCGTGCCGAAACCTTGCGGCTGCCCCTCAAAATTCGTCCACGAGCACTACTGTGAACGTCATCATCATAGGGCACTTTATTTTGATGGATGCACCCAGCGGGCGAAAGCCGGGATGAATTTACTCGCTAAAAGCCCCTTGGCTGAAACACCACAATTCTGCGATACTCTAGCCCTCGGACAGTTTGTCCCTCCCCTCCAACCGTATTTTGACGACATGATCGGCCCGGTAGAACGGTGCCTGATGGCGATCATGCCACCTGCATTTGAAGCCCCGTCTCAGCATGTTTGCTGGGAGCAAAACGAAGCCGCTGGCTTTGAACAGGAGAAAATTTAGTCACCCACGCGGGTGACCCTCCTCTGCTTGGGACTAAGGCCATTACACGATAAGAAAGATAATTTTGATGTTAAAGAACTTCTCTCCTGCAGCACTCGGCATAAACGGTCGTCAAAGCGAACTGATCGAACTTGCACTGACCTACGGGTTTACCGGCATGGACGTTGATATGCATGAGATGCTGCGACGCGCTCAACGCACCAACGTAGAGGATGCGGCCAAGTACCTTGAAGCTGCGAAAATCGAAGTGGGTGGTTTTGAGCTCGGTATTGACTTGGATGCTGATGACGATGCATTCACGAGCCAACTCGGCGCCCTTCACCCGATTGCTGACATGGCCAAACAACTTGGCGCGACCCGCGGCTATATTCGCGTGCCCGCTGCGACCAATCGTTTGCCGTACCACGAGTATTTTGATGTTCAGGGAACTCGTCTTGGCCAGATTGCCCAAGTACTTGAACCGCGTGGCATCCAACTCGGAATCGGGTTTTCGGCTGGAAAAGAACTGGAGGAGAACACGGAGTTCGCCTTCACTCGCAACGTGGAAGGCTTCCTTGCACTCGTAAACTCAGTTGCCGGTGCAAATGTCGGCATGCTCATCGACACATGGGATTGGGTCGTTGGTGATGGTGCGATGGATCAGCTCAGCGAAATTCCTGCTGAAAAGATTGTCGCGGTCCGCCTGGGTTCAGTGAGCACTGAAGTTGAAGCAGGAAAAGCCACTTCCAGTGACCGGGTGCTACCTGAGCAAGAGGGTGCCTTGAATCACGTCAATGTGATCAAACATCTTGCCGCCATCGGCTTCGCTGGTCCTGTTAGCCCAAGCGCTTCAAACCAGAGCTACAAAGGGCAAACCCGCGAGAGCATTGTTCAGCGTGCCCAGGAAGCTGTTGATGGCATCTCGACCGAAGCCGGGCTTGCTGTAGCGAAATTGCCCATGGAAACAATCGAAGATATTCCATACGAACCGAATCCGATCAGCTAATCGGAATGCGATGATTCGCCGCGGAAGAGCACCTTGCCACACGTTTTTGGACAAGGCATATGCGTGCGACACGAAACCAACCCAAAAGCGACGAATTCGGATACTCCAATTCGTCGCTTTTGGTTTTTGTACAGAAACTGTAATTTCGGCGGAAATAGGACATTTTTTCTACCTCGATCGTGGCGTTATTCTCTCTCTGATTCTCCAGGTCTCTTGATCCAGGAGTGACTTGCCGCTCGGTAGATAGAATCCTTGCCGAGTTGATCACTCAACTGATCAACCACCTTATCAATCGCGTTCTGCGATTTCTCGTCATTCACAGGTTGAAATAGATCGAGTTGTCTCGAGTCCTTGTCAGTGAGATTCCCCAAGCTCACTCCTAGCAGACGAATTGGATGCGGATGCTTGACCGTCAGTTCTGTTAGCAACGTCATTGCAGTTCGGAAAACTCGATCAGTGCCTTGGGTTGGTTTGCTGAACGCGCGGGTTTGGGCAAAGGTTCGGAAATCATCACAGCGATACTTAACAGTAACAGACCGCGCGAATCGAGCATTGCGTCTCAGTCGGCGCGTCACCTGTTCACTTAGATGACTGATCACAGCCCGCATCATTTCCGGGTTATCAATGTCATCACTAAAGGTCCGCTCGTGACCGATTTGTTTGGCCGTTTGATCAGGGACCACTTTTCTGGGATCGATGCCGTTTGCGAGTTGCCACAAATGCTCACCCCAGTTCCCGAACTTTTCGGTCAGGAGCCTCCGGTCATACCTGCGAATATCTCCAATCGTTCGAAGTTGCAGAGATGCTAGCCTTCGATTTCCGACCCGCCCGACTCCCCATAGTCGTGAAACGGGAAGTGGGTCCAGAAATGATTCAATTTCATCCGCTCTTACTTGCGTGAATCCGTTCGGTTTGTGGATGTCGCTTGCAATTTTCGCAACAAATTTTAGCGGCGCTATCCCCACACTAGCCGTTAAGCCTAATTCGTGCTGGATCAATGCCTTGATTTGCTTGCCAATCGCACTGGCAGAACCAAAGAGCCGCATTGTCCCTGTGACGTCGAGAAACGCTTCATCAAGTGACAACGGTTGAACCAAAGGGGTGTACCGAAGAAATATTTCCCGTACTTGGCGACCCACCAGGGCATAGTGGTCGAGGCGGCTTTTTAGGAACACGGCATGCGGGCACAACTCAGCTGCCCGTTTCCCCGACATGGCGCTGTGGATTCCATAGTGGCGAGCTTCGTAACTCGCAGCCGCAACAACGCCGCGTTTCGCACTCCCACCGACAACAACCGGTCTGCCAACCAGACTTGGATTATCCCGTTGTTCAATAGACGCGTAAAAAGCGTCCATGTCGATATGCAGAATCATTTGCTACGTTCTGAATTTCATGTAGTTAGCCAGAGGCCGGGGGCAAACGTGAACGCGTCACTGCGTCAACCAATCGTAGACCGTATCGACATCGGAAAGATCTTGCTGGACGAAGTGAGCTCCAGCCTGCTCCAGCGTCTCACGATCGAAATTCCCAGTACACACGCCCATAACACTCGCGTTAATCTCCAGCCCACAGACGATGTCAGCCGGCGTGTCTCCGATCACGACCGTGCCATCCCCTTCCTGGTCGCCATGTATCCCTCGCAAAAACAAAGCGGTACGTCTGGCAAGATGCCTCCGGTCGGCATCGAAATCACCGCCGAATATGTCATCAAAGTAATCCAGCAACCTAAAGTACCCCAACTTTTCCCTTGCCGTGGCCTTCAAATTGCCGGTCATCACCAAACACCGAATGTCATCACGTTTCCCCAGCCGTGTCAACAACTCAGTGACTCCCGGTAAGACCAATCCTCCGCACTCCCCGAGTGCTCTCGGTAACACGGCGCTGTAGGCTGCCGTGAATTTGACATAGTTCGCATGAGTTGCATCAATGCGGTTGAGCAAAAGTAATTCCTGCAGCAACGCTCGGTCCGTACGCCCCCCAAATTTGACCTCCATGTTCGGGTGTTTTACCCCAAAATCACCCATTAACACGGCCTTCAAGGCCCGCGTCCCGGTGTCGTTAGTCACAAGCAGGGTTCCGTCGATGTCAAAAAGCAGGGTTTTCATGGCTGACGGGTGGTCGATGATGTGTGGTCGGCGGAAATTCGCCACGATGCTAGACTATCACGTCAGCCCAAAGCAAATTCGCAAGAGATCATGATGAACAATACCGCCGTCGACCCCGAGCCGGCAACCGCCCAAATGCAGGCGTCTGGCGTAGACAAAAGCAATGCCCGAGTTCAGGAGATGTTCCGGCAGATTGCACCTCGCTACGACGCGATGAACCATCTGTTGTCCCTGAATGTCGATCGTTACTGGCGTTTTCGTGCTGTGCGAAAATTGAATTTGCAACGAGGAATTCCCGCTTTGGATACCTGCACAGGAACTGGAGACCTTGCACTTGCAATCGCCAAGCACGCGCCTGAGGGTGTCGACGTTGTTGGTAGCGATTTTTGCAATGCAATGCTGGAAATTGCAAGAGACAAACGACTCCCGCCGAAAGACGGCGCGAAGCCCGTCGATTTTATCGAAGCTGATTCACAAGCCTTGCCTTTCGAAGATGACCTCTTCCAGTGTGTTACGGTCGCATTTGGGCTCCGGAATGTTGCTGATACCGACCTTGGCTTGCGAGAGATGCTGCGAGTGTGCCGGCCAGGTGGCCAAGTCTTGATACTTGAATTTTCTCGGCCGACCATGATTGGCCTCAAGCAATCATACAACTTTTACTTCAAGCATATTCTGCCGCGTCTGGGGCAGTTATTCGCCCGAAACGACAAATCTGCCTATGAGTACTTGCCCGAATCTGTGGGGCAATTTCCCGACGGGCAAGCTCTAGCGGACCGCATGACCGCTGCCGGGATGCAGCAGGTAGAGTTCACACAACTGACGTTTGGTGTAGCGACGATCTACGTCGGCAGGAAACCCGTCCCAACTGATGGTTCAACCACCCAATGAGCACACCAAACCGAATCGTACTAGGAATTACGGGAGCGAGCGGCAGTGTCTACGCAATCCGACTACTGCAGGTGCTGGTCAAAGCTGGTTACGAAACCCACCTGGCTGTCAGCCCCAGCGGCGCAGCGGTGCTAAAGCAGGAATGTGCTTTGGACCTTGACACCCTAGCACCCGATCTTGAATCGCTAGTCTGCTGCACCCCAGCATGGTCGCACACCGAACCCATTCTCGACCGCGACGCGGTTAACGCCGCAGTGAATGAAAAACAACTTTGTTATCACCGCCACGATGACTACATGACCCCCATTGCAAGTGGCTCGTTCAGAACCAACGCGATGGTCATTTGTCCTTGCAGCGGCAGTACGTTGAGTGGCATTTCGCGGGCCGCCTCTGCCAACCTGATTCAACGTGCCGCTGATGTTCATCTCAAAGAAAACAGGAAATTGGTGCTCGTACCTCGGGAAACACCGCTAAGCGTCATCCAGCTGCAAAACATGCATCACTTGGCAAAATCGGGCGCCGTGATCTTGCCTGCAATGCCCGGCTGGTATCACGGCGTTCAATCGCTCGATTGCCTGGTGGATTTTATTGTGAGCAGAATTCTTGACCAGCTTGAAATTGATAACTCCTTGATGCAACGCTGGGGCGAGTAGGAACTCACAAATTAGCACTTGAAGAAATGTTTGCGTTTGGTCACGAAGATGCCTATCAGTGCGGACCTGTTTCCCAGTTGCTGGAGCTAGTTGCTGGAGCTAACAGATCTACCGTGCGTCAGCTGCCTATTAGTCTTGAAAGCCGGGAGCATCGGAAGAGCCTCCCAAGTTCCCTAGCTCAGTTGACAGATAACGGCGTCCAGCAAGCATCAAGGACCCAACACTCAGCGCGCCTAACGCCAATGAGCAAGCGTAAACTAGCTGCACTACCCCACTGACAGCCAACGTTACGTATTTGACGGTTTCAGGTGTTGATTTGCTTTGTACCCCAAAGGCCAGCATGTCTAGCAACAATGTGCTGACGGGATGTTTTCATGCGACACCTCG
>DOPG01000402.1:0-16126 GCA_003513555.1 Rhodopirellula sp.
CCCGGCATTACCCGCTGGCAACTAACGATAAGGGTTTCGCTCGTTACGGGACTTAACCCAACACCTCACGGCACGAGCTGACGACAGCCATGCAACACCTGTGTACGTTCCGACTCCGAAGAGATGTCACTCCCCTTTCAAGGAGCTAATCCGTACATGTCAAGGCCTGGTAAGGTTCTTCGCGTTGCTTCGAATTAAACAACATGCTCCACCGCTTGTGTGATCCCCCGTCAATTCCTTTGAGTTTCACTCTTGCGAGCGTACTCCCCAGGCGGGGCACTTAACACATTAGCTACGGCAATGAACCCCATAGGATGGTCCATTGCCTAGTGCCCATCGTTTACGGCTAGGACTACCGGGGTATCTAATCCCGTTCGCTACCCTAGCTTTCGTGCCTCAGCGTCAGAAAAGATCCAGTGATGCGCTTTCGCCACCGGTGTTCCCTATGATATCAACGCATTTCACCGCTCCACCATAAGTTCCCATCACCCCTATCTTCCTCGAGCTTGGGGGTTTGAAACGCAATTCCACGGTTGAGCCGTGGGCTTTCACATCTCACCTACCAAGCCGCCTACGCACGCTTTAAGCCCAGTGATACCGAATAACGTTTGGACGGTTCGTCTTACCGCGGCTGCTGGCACGAACTTAGCCCGTCCTTCCTCTGAAGATCGGTCAACCATGAGAGATAACCCTCATGGACTTCCTAACTACTGACAGCGGTTTACAACCCGAGGGCCTTCATCCCGCACGCGGCGTCGCTCGGTCAGACTTTCGTCCATTGCCGAAGATTCTCGACTGCAGCCACCCGTAGGTGTCTGGGCAGTGTCTCAGTCCCAGTGAGCCGGGCCATGCTCTCACACCCGGTAACCATCGCAGCCTTGGTGAGCCGTTACCTCACCAACAAGCTAATAGTACGCGGTCCTATCCTCGAGCGGAATCACACCATTTGATCCGAAGATGTTATCCGGTATTACTGCCAGTTTCCCGACACTATCCCGGTCTCGAGGGCAAGTAACCACGCGTTACTCTCCCTTGCGCCACTGTCCACCTCTTAGCAAGCTAATTAGTTTCTCGTGCGACTTGCATGCCTAATCCACGCCGCCAACGTTCATTCTGAGCCAGGATCAAACCCTTCAATTTTGTATCGATTCACCAGTGCCGCCGAAGCGTCACCGGGAAAAATCAAGTTTAAACCGAAAGTTGATTCTGCTCCGGGGCCTTCGGTTAAAGACCCCAGCGATTCGCCATTTAGTTTTGTGCTGCATGAAGTGTCACAAGTGACACTTACAATACAACCAAACAGCAACCTCGCACTGCTGAACTCAACAGAAGTTTCATCACCAAATTGTCAAAGATCGGTAAACCGCGAGGTCCGATGGTTCCGCCTGCAATCCGAAGATCTGCGGCAGTCGGGTGACTCGTGGTTGGTCCCGTAATATGCGGGACATTGTGTTTTTCGTCAACCGGTCAAAGCGGGGAAAGTTGAAAAACTTTCGAGCTCAACACAGTCTTGTGGTTCGCTAAACTGCTCTGCGAAGAGCGTGGCTGCCACAGCGACGAGGCGGAAAGATAGAGGGCCTCCCGCTTGATGACAAGAGCCGTTTGCCAGTTTCTGATTAAAAACTTCCAACGACCCCCGCTAAGCTAGAACATCGGTCGCCATTTTGAGCTAACAGTAGCAAGAATCGCCGTGTTTGACCGTTTTTCTTGATCCAACGATGTATTTGGAAGTTCTGAAAAACTTTGCCAAGTTTGATGAAGAAAACGATCCCCGTCAGGCGGTGATTCTCGGTTCGGCGCGGTTTCTGCTCTGTCGTTTGATAGATTGTTGCATGGGTTCTTCGGTTTTAATGCTTTCACGCTGGGTGACTCGGCGTTCTAGGCTATTACCTGTACCGTTTTGGTCACGATTAAGATTTCGAATTGCCAACCTGGTCGTGGCTCACCTGTAGCGGTGAATCCCTCTGTGGCTTTTGAGCAGCGGATTTGAAATAGATGCCCGCGGCAACGCTGGAATAACGTTGGGAAAAGGCTGGCGGCGAAAACTGATGCGTCGAGTTGTGGTTTTGGTGATGTAACCAGGAATCAGCGTCGATTACGCTTGATTGAGCGCCCTCTCTTATCTGTTTGATTGGCTTGTCGCTCTTTATCTACCACTTTGCAATGCTTCTAGCTCATCTCGCTGCCCCGTTGCCGAGGGCTCGAGGCGGGAATCTGAGATTCCCGCAAGTTGAATTTTGCGATCACCCCGGGTTTTATCTGCTACTTCGTGCTCAGGGGTATTGGAGGTGGTAAAGCGAGTTTGGCTGCGTAGGAACGTAAGGCCATGAAGTAGAGGACTTGGGGGCAGCGGAGGAGCCGGAAGAAAGGCAAGTCGTCACGCAGTCGTGAGCAGTGCACCGTGTGTTGAAACCGTGTCATCACTTCGGCACCCATGGTCGGTATGGCTTCAGCGCGGCTCGGCTCTGCTTGCTTGTAGAGTTGTTGCTCGAGGATAGTCAGTTGGCTGGCCTGGACTAGATGAAACGCTTGAAAACCGCGTTGCTCGGTGGGGCAAGGTTATTGCCGCTAATCGAAGCTCACCCCGACCCGCAAAAAGGGTCTTTCGCGATGGCAACAAAGCAGGTGGCTTCTGCGTGGGGGTGGCCGCTCAAGTCTTGTCGAGTGTCAACGAGATGAGCGAGTCGAGGGGAAATGGTTGCCTCGTGTGGCTGCCATTATTCGGGTAGCGACAGCGGCTCTGCGGGTAAGCGGCACCGCGTTGGCAGAGTGTGTCGGTTGCATTGATTTTGCGGGCGGTTCTCAGTCCTGCATACGGAATCTGCCTTTTGAATCGAGGCTCTTTTGAAAGGGACTTCGTCTGAGCTGTTGCTTGTATTGGTTCCACTCTTTGCGGTTTGTCGAGAGTCTCTTGGGGAGGTCGCTTGCGGGGCCTCAACTCAGGATGGTTTTGCGGATTGCGGGCTTTGGATGCTTTGATAGATGACTCGGCTAGTACCGGGGGCCTGTTTTGCTACTGACTTATGCGGGATGACGACGATGTTAGTTCGTAGTGGGGGGGCCACTGCACGCGCGGCGATGCCGCGGTTCTCGAATTACTGGCCGGACTGTTCTTCAATGACCAAGCCTTCGGAAGCCGATAGCGATCACGTTGTTGATCAAAAGCTTGATTCATTGATTTCACGTATTCAACTTTTGGCTGGTGAGGGGGGGCGGCCAGCGCATTCGTCGCTGCCAGCGTCAGGCGACGGGAAATCTTCTGGTTCAGTCGCAGCGGGGGAGGTGACTGGGGATGCCAACGCTGGCAAGGGAGTGACAGGGAATGCTGACCCAACCGCAGCATCCTTGCAGGCTCGTCCCGTCGGGGCGGGACGGTCAGTCCCAGATGGTTTCACGCCTAGCGGCGATGAGCCTTGGAGGCCAAAAGAACCGGTCGATTTGCGGAAGGCGGGCATCAACGAATCACTGCTTGAAGCAATTATCTATCGCTTCTTGGCCAATGTGGGGGAGGCAGAGGGGCGAGAAATCGCTGATCAGGTCAAGTTGCCGTTTACCATGATTGAGGGCCTATTGGCCCGATGGAAAATGGAGCAGCACGTTGCCTACAAGAGCACGACAGCGACGCACGATTACGTGCACGTGCTGACTGAAACGGGGCGGAAGGTAGCACGAAGTCACATGCGGGATAGCACCTACTACGGGGCTTGTCCGGTACCTTTGCGTGACTACATTGCCAGTGTCCGGTACCAGGCAATCGATGGGCAACGCCCGAGGAAGGTTGATCTTCAACGCGCGTTTCGTGACTTGTTGATCAGTCCGGCGATGCTTGCGAAAATCGGTCCGGCGGTCGTAAGCGGTCGGGGGATGTTTCTCTTCGGTGCTCCCGGCAATGGCAAAACCGCGATTGCTGAGCGTATTACCGCCGCGTTTGGTAAATATATTTGGATACCCCGTGCCATTGACGTTGCGGGGGAAGTACTGCGTATTTATGACCCCATGTGTCATCACAGCGTAATGCCTGAGTCTGGCGGTGGTTTGTTAGACAACGGCAGTTTTGACAAAAGATGGGTACGTATTGAACGACCCACGATCATCGCCGGTGGTGAACTGACGATGGACATGCTTGAGGTTAAGTGCAATCCCGAGACGAATATCAGCGAAGCGCCTTTGCAGGTCAAAAGCAACTGCGGAATTCTAGTCATTGATGACTTCGGGCGTCAGAAAATGCGTGTTGACGAATTGTTGAATCGGTGGATTGTTCCGTTGGAAAAACGGTACGATTTTTTGTCCATGGTAAGTGGGAAAAAAATACAGGTGCCTTTCAATCAAATGGTCGTGTTCAGCACCAATTTGGAACCCCGAGACTTGGTGGATGATGCTTTTTTGCGACGTATTCCTTATAAGATTCAAGCCGTCGATCCCAGCGAAGACGAATTTCGGGCTCTTTTCAAGTTGTTCTGTAACAGCATGGGGATCCCGTATCGCTTGGATGCGATCGATTATTTGATCGAAAACCATTACCGTGCGAAAGAGCGTCCGATGCGGATGTGCCAGCCCAGGGATCTTCTGCAGCTAGTCAAAAACCACTGCCTCTATAACGAGTTGGAACCCGAACTCAGAAATGAGTATTTCGATTTTGCTTGCGAAAATTACTTCTCGGTGATGTCGTAAGTTTGGCGCCGATCGGCAGGCACTTGTCGTGCAGGGCTGAATCGTTCTGGCATGATTGATTTGACTGGCGTTCACCGCTTTTGTTGGCTTGGCTGTGACCCGAATGATCTATCGTTCGACTGGTTTCTTTTAAGGCAAGCTATTGGCTTTGAGGCACAGCCAAGTCAGGGCGGCGCTTCGTGATAGCCTCAGCTTTCTTAACGAAGTGCTAGGTGTGTTCTCTACTTGTATGTTCTCGCACCGCAGCAGGTGTGGGGAAGAAATGCGTTTTAACGGGTCTGGTTTTTGGCAGCGCACAAACTTGCTTGGGTTAGCAGACGTCAGATTTCCCTCTAGACTATGTCAAATCGGCCGTCAGTTACGCGGGCGAGTGTTCGTCGCGAAACGAGTGTTGGACCCCCCATATGTCCAGTTTTCCAGTTTTCGATCCTGCCTCGCCGCAGGCAGAAGCGATTCGCGATCTGTTTGTGCAGGTGCTGTTTATAAGCGGTGGTGTTTTCTCCATCGTCGCTGGCCTGATCTGCATTGCACTGTTCAGGTTTCGCTCCAAAGATAAGTTGCCAACACAGGATTTCGGCAGCCATCGCAAAGAGATGGCTTGGATCGTGGCACCCGTAATCGTCGTGTTGTGGATTGCCGCCATTAGTGCCAAGCTGATTCTGACTTTCAATGCTGTCCCCCAAGCTCACCCGCCGGGTGAGCAGGTCGCTGACTTGATCGTGACCGGGCATCAGTGGTGGTGGGAAATCGAGTATGCAGGTACCGACATTATCTCTGCTAATGAGCTACATATACCCACCGGAAAGCGATTGCGAGTCCAGCTTTCATCGGCCGATGTGATTCATTCTTTTTGGGTCGCTCGCTTAGCAAGAAAAATGGATGCGATTCCCGGTCGTGAAAATTTCATCTGGTTGCAGGCTGATGAGCCCGGTGTATACCAAGGACGGTGTGCTGAATTCTGTGGCACCCAACATGCGTGGATGAATTTTCTGGTCCACGCACATGATCCAGACGAATATGAGGAGTGGCTTTCAAACGAGAAGGTTGTGCCTCCGCCACCGGTTGAGCCAAGTGCTATCGCTGGTAGAAAAACGTTTTTATCGTTGACGTGTTCACAGTGTCATGCGATCGCTGGCACCGGAGCGGATCGTTCGATTGCGCCTGATCTCACTCATCTTGCCAGTCGGAGTGAGTTGGCTGCTGGCGTGCTCAGTAACACACCAGAAAACCTTCGCAGTTGGCTGAAGAACCCTGCTGCCTTTAAGCCAGGTTGCAAAATGCCAGACTTCAAACTCACGGACCAGCAACTGGATGATCTGGTGGCTTTTTTGGAGACGCTGAGATGAGCGATTCTGAAAGGCTGGCCTCCGATGGTGTGACCAATGCTGATGGTACGAAAATTGCCGATGGTGCTGATCAGCGATCAGCGTCCAGTGGACGTTTATTGTCCTGGGTCAGCACCGTTGATCACAAGAAAATCGGAATACTTTATATCTGCACGGCCGTCTTCTTTCTTGCCATTGGCGGTTTGGAGGCGTTGTTGATCAGGGTGCAGTTGTTGTTTCCAAACAATAACTTTTTGTCACCCGATCTTTTCAATCAGATGTTCACTATGCATGGCACCACCATGGTGTTTCTTGTGGGCATGCCAGTGCTCGTCGGTTTTCAAAATTACTTTGTGCCGCTGATGATCGGTGCTCGCGATGTTGCGTTTCCAAGACTCAATGCGATGAGCTATTGGTTGCTTCCTTTCGGCGGCATACTGCTTTACTTCAGTTTCATGACGGGCAAGGCGCCAGATGCGGGATGGTTCAGTTATGCACCGCTATCAACCAAGCCTTATAACCTGATGCCGGCCCAAGATTACTGGATCATCGGTCTGATCTGTCTGGGCATCGGCTCGGTTGCTGCGTCCATCAATATTTTCGTGACTGTATTGCAATGTCGTGCTCCGGGGATGAGTTTGCAGAGGGTGCCGTTATTTGTCTGGATGAGTCTGATGACGGCGATCCTGACAATTCTTGCTTTGCCTGCCTTGAATTCTGCGTTAGCAATGTTGTTGATCGACCGATTGCTCGGAGCAGCTTTCTTCGAGCCAGCGAGAGGTGGATCTGCTGTACTCTGGCAACACTATTTTTGGGTTTTTGGCCATCCCGAAGTTTACATTCTGATTTTACCTGCCTTTGGCATGATCTCGGAAGTGATACCGGTCTTCTCGCGAAAGCCCATTTATGGCTATGCCTTTGTTGCGGGTTCCAGTGCAGTCATCGTCCTGCTGAGTTACGGCGTCTGGGCTCACCATATGTTCGCTGTGGGCTTGGGGATGGGGGCTGACATGTTCTTTGCGGTAGGGACCCTGCTCATTGCGCTGCCAACAGGTTTGAAAGTGTTTAACTGGACGGCGACGATGTGGGGCGGATCAATTCGCTTGACTACTGCCATGATGTTCGCTGTTGCCTTTCTACTGGAATTTGTCATTGGTGGTTTGACGGGAGTGATGTTCGCCGCCGTGCCGATTGACTGGCAACTGACGGATACCTATTTCGTTGTTGGGCATTTTCATTATGTGCTGATCGGTGGAACTGTCTTTGGGTTGTTCTCAGCCACGTATTATTGGTTTCCAAAGATCACTGGCCGGATGTTGAGTGAGAGGCTCGGCAAATGGCAGCTCTGGCTGTGGGTTTTCGGGCTCAACGCCACATTCCTGTCTCAGCATGTACTGGGGGTCATGGGGATGCCGAGGCGGGTTTACACGTATGCGGATAACCCTGGTTGGATGGCTCTCAACGCATTCGCCGGCGCTGGAGCAGTTGCGATGGCAGTTGGGACGCTAGTCCTACTTTTGAATATTTGGGTCAGTCTGCGTCGGGGGGAAAAGGCGGGGGATAACCCGTGGGAAGCATTCACGCTGGAGTGGGCGACGACTTCACCACCGCCTCCCGAGAACTTTGCTTTGATTCCCCAAGTCGCCAGTCGACGACCTGTCTGGGATCTTGACCATCCCGATGCCGCAGACGCGGGGAAAGAGCTTACGCCTGCGGACAGTGGTTGGCGGCCAGACAAATCAGTGACCAGTGTCTGGGCATTTGTTGCCTCCGAGGCCGTTTTTTTTCTTCTTTTGTTGGTCGCCTATGTTGTCTTCAATACAGATCTGGTCGGAGAGATAACATCCGCTTCCTTGCTGGACGTCACGCGAACAGCGGTCTTCTCTGTGGCTTTGCTGGGCAGCAGTTTTACCCTCTGGAAAGCTGAGGCTTTTCTGAAGTCTGGAAAGTTTGCGCAGTTCCGCTTCTGGCTGGCCTTGACCATTACTTTAGGTGCCGTTTTTATCGGTGGTCAGGCGATTGAGTATTACGGGTTGATCACGAGTGATGTGACCATTAGTGACAATTTATTCACTGCAACGTTCTTCACGGTGACAGGTTTTCATGGCTTGCACGTGGTCGTTGGGTTGATCGCACTGAGCATTGTCTTTGTTTTGGCAATGAAGCAGGACCGTAATGTGCTTCATGGTTCAGCCTTGAAAGCGATTGGGATCTATTGGCATTTCGTAGATGTTGTCTGGATTGCCGTGTTCTGCATCATTTATCTGGGGTTCATGCAATGATCGAATTGATCAGTGATAAGGAGCTTTGGAATTGGTGGTCACCTGTCTGGCTCGTTGCAGCAGTTGTCGCCCTTCTCTACGGTCGGTATGCGGGTTGGACAAGTTTGTCCAAGACACTCTGGTTGATTTCTGGTTTGTCGGTGTTGGTATTCGCTTTCGTATCACCGCTGGGGGTGCTTGCTGACGGGTTCCTGTTTAGTGCTCACATGATTCAGCATCTGCTGGTGTTGTTGGTCGTGCCTCTTTGTGTTGTCTTGAGCTGCCCCCCGGCTGCCGCTGGGACCATGCATTCAGTGGCCAATGAGGCTGGTTCTTTAGGCCAGAAGGTACGAGCCGTGATAACGAGTCCGTTTGCTGCTTGGTTGCTTGGGTTGGGTGCGATGTGGTTCTGGCACGTTCCTGCCTTTTGTAGTGCAGCGACAGAAAATTACATGATTGGTATTGTGCGAACAGGCACCTTTCTTGCTGCGGGTGTGTTGTTTTGGTGTCCAGTCTATTCGCCATTCAAGCAGGATCGCTTGCCCGCCAGTAGTGCTGTTGTTTATTTGTTTTCAGCCTGCCTTGGGTGTACTTTGCTTGGAATCTATATAACGTTTACAACCATCACGGTGTGTCCCGCCTTTGCCAGTCCACAGGAACGGCTTGCAATCATGGTTGCGCTGCATGATGCAGGAATGACCGCTTCAGTTGATCAACAAGTGGGAGGGCTGTTGATGTGGGTTCCCCCCTGCTCTCTTTATGTTGCTGCGATCGTCAGTGTGTTGTGTCGTTGGTATGCGGTCGCTGAACCGGGGGAACTTGGTTGGTCTGTGTCCCAAACAGCGGAGATTCGATGATGACGGGAAAAGAAAAAAAACAGTCCGGTGATCGTGTCCATGCTGACCAGGATGGTAGCGCAGCGGTCGTCCAGATGGCAGGCTCAGACGCCGGTCAGGTATCACAGGAAAAGGTTTGCTTACAAGAGCCTCCGTCCTGTTCTGATGAGGTGGTCGTAGAGGAGCCCCAGCCAACCTACGTGCCCGCTGCAGTGGCGATGGGGGTCATGATGCTGTTATGGGGTATCTTGACCAATTGGATTATGTCGGCCGCAGGCGCTTTGGTGATGGCGTGGGCTGTCACCGGATGGGTACGAGAGATGCATGAGTCGTGACTGGCTGGCTGAGGGTTGGGCCCGCAATCGTTTCGAATGTGCGGTCGAGTGATGGTGTGAAGCATCACTGGTGCGTTCGTGTTGGATTTGTTTTGCCTCATTTGAAAAGAGATCAGTTGTGTGCGAAAAGGAAGATGAGAGTGTCCAGTGCAACGCGGACCGACGTTCCTTCTTGAATCGTTTGAGCTTGGGGCTTGCGGGGTTGGTGGGGGCTGCTATGTCGTTGCCTCCGGTCGCCTATGTGTTGTCACCCCTCGTGAGTAAGCCTCCGCGTAAGTGGCGGGATGTTGGCGGCTTGGAAGAATTTCCAATGGGTGAAACCAAACTAGTGCAGTTCCAAGATGCAACATCAACTGCGTGGGCGGGAGACACTGCAATGACCGGCGCGTGGTTGCGTCGACTAGGCGAAGACCAATTCATCGCGTTCTCAATTAACTGCAGGCATTTGGGTTGCCCCGTTCGGTGGGTAAAGGACGCAAAATTGTTCATGTGCCCCTGCCATGGTGGTGTCTATTACGAGGACGGGGCCGTTGCTGCAGGACCTCCTCCAGAAGCGCTCGCCAGATATCCCGTCAGAGTGGTTGATGGCAAAGTCGAAGTTGAAACTTCCCCAATCCCGCTCACAACCAATGACGTGGTATGAAGTTCATCAAAAGTATCCTTGGCTGGCTTGATGATCGTTCGGGGTTCTCGGACGTGGTTATGCCAATATTGCGCCACGTCGTACCAGATAATGCTAGGTGGTGGTACGTCTTTGGTAGCGCAACTCTATGTGCCTTTGCTGTGCAGGTGATCTCTGGGATTGCTTTGGCAACCACCTATGTTCCCGGGGGTGAGGCAGCATACGAAAGTTTGCTGTATATCACGAACGAGGCACCGCTCGGAAATTTATTACGTGGCATGCATTATTACGGGGCGACCGCAATGGTGGTCTTGGCCATCATTCACATGACGCAGGTTTTCCTGCATGCGGCCTATAAGTATCCGCGTGAGTTGAACTGGATGAGTGGCGTGGTGCTGCTGTTCGTTGTCTTGGGTATGTCGTTTACCGGACAACTGTTGCGCTGGGATGCGAATGGGGTTTGGTCGGTTACCGTTGCTGCCGAAATGGCTGGGAGGGCACCTCTGGTAGGTCCGGCGATTGCCCACGCGATTCTTGGCGGCGAAACTGTTGGTGGTTCCACTTTAACTCGATTTTTTGCGATCCATGTTTTTGTCTTGCCAGGCCTGATCTTTGCCGGCATTGGGTTGCACCTTTGGCTTGTGCTGCGACACGGGATTTCGGAAATGCCCAAGGTTGATGAGCCAGTCGATCCGGCAAATTATAAAGAGGAGTACGAAGCCCGTTTGGAGAAGACAGGAGTTCCGTTCTGGCCGATTGCTGCTTGGAGAGATACTGTTTTTTCTGTCGCCGTGATGGCGTTGATTGTCGGCTCCGCTTTTTTCTTTGGTCCACCAGCACTTGGGACATCACCTGATCCCAGCGAGATTAATGCCAATCCGATGCCTGATTGGTATTTCTGGTGGTACTTTGCGATCCTTTCCATGCTGCCACCTCAATTGGAAACCTTTGTGATTCTTGGCTTGCCTGTGGTGGGGTTGCTCGGTTTGATTGTCGTTCCCGTTCTTTCGAACAAGGGCGATCGCGCACCATCGCGACGACCTTGGGCCGTGGGGACGGTTGTTTTTGGTTTTACTGCTTTACTTGTGTTAACGATTTACGGCTACAAAAAACCTTGGTCACCTGATTTTGGTGTGAAGCCATTGCCGGCATCAGCCGTCGCTTCAAGTGACGCTGCCGTCGTTCATGGTGCTGAGCTGGTACACCAAAAAGGATGCATGTATTGCCATGAAATTGATGGATATGGTGGGCATCGTGGTCCCGGATTGAGTGACATTGGGCAGCGTCTGACGCAGGCTGAATTGATCATTCGTATCAATAATGGTGGGTACAACATGCCCTCCTTTGCCGCTTCGCTGACTGCAACTGAATTGGCTGACATGGTGACGTTCCTCGAGACTCGCACCGGCGCCGTTGTGGGAAAAGAGTCGATTCCGTCTGGGGGTCGTGTCAGCAAGTAATCTCTATCAATGGCACTGCATGCGTTGAGTGCAGAGGTACGACATCTCGAGGATGCTCATGCTGACCAAAAATCTGGTGATTCGAATGTTTTTGTGATCGATCTTCTGTTGGCATGCTGTGGTTCTTCGTCGAGCGAACTCATCAAGCAAAGAATGGCCCGGCATTAGGAGTGGTGCAATCATTTTGGTTTGATAGGGTTTTGTTCTTAGGTCAGTGGTTTTCGAAGTTCGGGAACCCCATGACTTTTGATAAAATGTCTCATCAGCCTTCGGGCGACGAGAGCATTCAGCCTTCATTGGAGGAACACCGTCAAAAATTTGTGAAAGCCATAAGAACAGTGGTTTGTCTGAGTTGCTAAGACTCATACGGGCCCTCGTAGTTCAACTCGAACACGGGGATGCCGTATCCTACTTTTTGTGAACTGTACATGATGGGGGCATACCGCTCGGCGGTGTCTCGAGCTACTCAAGCAGATAGCGTAGCAGAGAAGATGCCAGGTACCGAATTGGAAAGGCACTTCGACACCAGTAAGTCGGCTCCCAGTTACTGAGACGCGTGACCACTTGACCTTCCGTAAGTCAAAATCTTGATCACGATTCTCAAGCCGGTCGGGTTGGCACTGAGCCGTATTGATGACTCGAGCGGCAGTATCGTTTTCCTATCAGGTGTCCAGTTCCTCTTGCTCTGGAGCATCAGGAACCGCGGGGTCTTCTGGAGCCCGTTTGCGAAGTTTGCGTTGCAAGGAACGGCGATGAATCCCTAGGCGTCTCGCGGCCTCGCTAATGTTGCCACCGCAATCGGACAACACGCGGTGAATATGCTCCCACTCATTTCGGGCGAGTGATGGGGCTGGAAAGGCAACCGCGCCGTCAGGAACGGAAGGCTCGTCTCCTCGCATAAAAGCAGACAGAATGTCGTCAGCATCAGCCGGCTTACTCAGGAAGTTGACAGCGCCTGCCCGAACAGCATCGATGGAAGCTGGAATACTGCCAAAGCCTGAAAGGATAATGATTCGAGTGTCGGGCGCAACATCTAAAAGCTTTCGCAGCAATTCCAACCCACTTTTGCCTGGCATTCGAAGATCCAGTACCGCCAATTCCGTTGGCCGTTTGCGAAAAACTTCAATCGCTTCTTCATAATTACCCGCAGTTTCAACACGGAAGCCACGCTGCTCCATTGCAGTCGACAGGCGTTCGCGCAGCACGAACGTGTCATCGACCAGCAAAATGCTGGTAGCACCAACTGTGGTGGAATCGTGAACCGGAGTAGATTCGGGCGTTGGTTCGATCATCGTTGCTCGAGTGGCATTGGTGCGACGGAAATTTCTTCTATATCTTAGCCGGCCGGCGATGGCGGGCGGTTGCGGGGCGTGAAAAGACGATGTTTTTCACGTATTCCGATGGCGATCATAGCTAATCAGGCTGTATCGGCGAGTTTTTTTGATTTCCCAGCGGGATGGTTACCACGGCTTCGGTACCCTGCCCCAGAGCTGATCGAAATTCAAGCTGGCCACCCAGTTTTGAAATCACATTTCGCGTCAGGAAGAGTCCCAGCCCAATTCCTCGTCCCGGCTCTTTGGTCGTGAAGAATGGGTCCGGTGCCCGCCCGAGTACTTCTTGGCTCATGCCCTGCCCGGAATCGATGACCGATATCTGGAGATGTTGGGAAATTAGTTGTGGCTCCACTCTAACGCGTCCCGTTTCTCCACTGGCATCCAGGCCGTTGTGAATAAGATTTCGCACAGCTTGTGCCACAGCTTCTTGCGGGACCCATAGCGGTTGACCTTCTACAGCAGCACTTCCGTCTGTGACATCAACGCGGTGTGGGTCTCGCACGCCTTCCAGCGTTTGATCAATGAGGTCGCCCACGGTTGTTTGGTCCCAACGCTGTGCCATCGAATCACCTGCCGCAGATCTCATTCGCTGCAGGATCTGACGGCACATGTCTAGTTCACCATCTATTAACTTCAGGTCTGTATCGACTGATTCCGGTTTTTCCCAGCCTTCGAGGTGCCGTGAAAGTTCACGCACAATCACATCGATTGTGGAAAGTGGCGTTGCCAGTTCGTGAGCTGCGCCGGCCGCTAGTGTGGTGAGTCCTTCCAAGCGTTGGCTGGCGGCTTGTTCTGCCTGTGAGCGTAGCAACTGTCTCTCGCGTAGCTTCAGCTCGCCTGCCGTTTGTGTCACAAAATAAGTGACGACGCTGGAGCAGGTCGCAAACGCAAGCATGAGACCACCTGTCTGTGTGTCGAACCCATGGGGCTTGAAAATATCCAACCCTTCCACCGGTATCGAATCGTTGAGCAGGAATGTGTATCCCGCAATGGCAGTCACCGTCAAACTCCATGCTGCTTTGGGACGGATCATGACACCACCCACAGCAAGATTGACAAAATAGAAGAAACTGAAAGGATTGCCGGCGCCTCCGCTGTAATACAGCATCGCAGTTAAGGTCAGTAGATCGAGTAACATTAAAGCCAACGCGACACCATGTAGCTTTTTTGACTCGGTGTCCCTGTGCGTGTTTGTTTGTATGTCAACACCACCTTCAGTGTCAGCATGGCTGACCGGGGGCATCGGTTTCAATGTGTACAGCCAGATTCCGTAAAGCGTGTTGGTTATTGCTGTCAAGGCGACCAAGCCCAGCAGTGGTGAGTAAGGAAGCTGTACTTGACTTAATGACCCAGCGGTCAGAATCGTGACAAGTTGTCCGGCAACTGCGAACCAACGCAGCAGCAAAAGCCAAGTCGAGGATCCAAATCTGGCTGGCGCGATCAAGGGCAATCGTTCACGGCTTGAGCGTAAAAAGGGGGGGCGGGGCTGGATGGTATTCGTCACGTACCAAGACCTTTCTATCGGTTGGTCTGCCGGTAAGCACTTCGCTTTATTGCCGAACGCTCATCATTTTGCTTCGCGACGTGTAAGCTCGTCTCTTAATTCGGCTGCTAGTTCGTATTGCTCACCTGCGACAGCATCAGCGAGTTTTTCCATCAGGGTCTGGCCGACGGCGTATTCGGTCCGCAAAGATTCACGAAGCTCGATGAGACGCACGACGAGTTCATCGGATTCATAATGTTCCTCGGCCTCATGTTTTTCGAAAAATTTTTGGATCGTCTCTAGCCCGGAGTTGATTGCTTGAATTGCTTCTTCGGCTGTGTTCTCTTCCAACGCGCCCAACGCATCGGCTTGGGTGCGGTGAAAAAGAACGAATGGTCGATATTGTTCATGGGTTCCAACCCACTCTTCCTCGGGGCTCATCTTTTCACTGATATCCATCAGTTGCAACGTGTGGTCTGCATCCATTACGGCACGGTGATAATACTGCAACCGCAGCCAACAGATTCGACGGTGATAAAACTGCATGAACTCCCGGTCGACCTCCATGCATTCATCCTCTGTCAGATCACGGTCCGCATTTCTGAGCGACTCTTCTTGGAGGAATTCGAGCATGGACTGATGATCATGGGCAAGCTCTCCGTCGGGGCGCCCTGTGGTTTCTAACTGAAGAACTCCCATATCCACCCGCATTTGTATGACGTCACGACCATCGTTCCCTTTGACCAAACGTACGTTAAGGGTCGAGGGATCGAATGCCCATTTGGAAAGTAGGTCATCGAGGTGCATATTACGCTTCATTAATCCATCATTGGACAGGGAAACAATGAACAGCCCTGCTGAGTGTTGTTGGCCAAGGGATGCTCGCCGCGCCGGAATCGGATTGCGAAGGCAACCGCACAGCCTACCCACAGTATAACACTGCCGCCCTAATAGAGAAGGTTTGTGTGAATTGTTCAGACCATTCAGTCATCATGCCGCGGGCGTTGGCGATTTTGCTTTTTTTGTGATTGCTGGCGTTTTTGCTCCAAACGCCGACGTTTACTGCCCAAGGTCGGACGCGTCGCTTTTCGTGACTTGGGCGGGTTTTGGCAAGAAAGCAGCAGGCTGACCAGCCTTTGTCGAGCGTCGGCTAAATTGCGAGTCTGGTCGCGATACTGCTGGCTACTGATGACAACTTGCCCCTCGCGATTGATCCGGTTGGCATGGTTGGCAATGAATCGTCCACGCCAATCTGCACGAAGTGCTGAGCAATGGCCAGGTGACCAGTGGAGCGTGACCTTTGAATTAACCTTGTTGACGTTTTGACCCCCAGGTCCACTGCTCCGTGCGGTCGAAATTAAAATTTCGTCACTGGGAATCGTCAGGCGTGCATTGACATATAAATCGGCCATGATTCCGTTGTACCTTATTCGCGCTTATATTGTGAGGCGTCATTGCCGCCTGTCATTGTGACGTGGGATAGCTTGTTGCTGATCACAGACCAGCAGGCAATTTGGGCGTCTTGCCATGGTGACGCGGACGCCTGGCTAGCATGGTCTGCGGCAATATCATGGTTGTCGGAACATTGCGAACTGGGTTGCAGACGCTGCACTGACCCGTGTCGACTGGAAGTAAACGAAATTTGAGAGGCGTTGGCGATGCGTTTGAAGTTGGCTTGTCATGCGATTGTTGGATGGACTGCGATCGCGATTGTTTTGCCGTCGGTCGGTTGTTCACAACGCAACAATGCGACCAAAGAGCAGGTTCGCCTTGAAGACGCAACCCACACAGACGCAACC
>DOPG01000402.1:16365-23843 GCA_003513555.1 Rhodopirellula sp.
ACACAGACGCAACCCACACAGAGTCTGAGCATGATTGGCCCCGATTTTTAGGAAAGCGATTTGATGGAAGCGTGGAGCAGACGCATTTGTCAATCGACTGGAATACGTCTCCCGTTGCAGCATGGTCCATTGAGGTAGGCGACGGGTACGGGCTGGGGACGGTTTCCGAGGGCAGATTCTTTCAGCTAGATACAAGTAGGCAGTTCGATGCAGTGACTTCGCGACTCGAGTCCCGTGAGCGATTGCGGTGCTTTGACTTTGGGTCCGGTGCAGAACTCTGGTCAAAAAGTAATTCATTTCAATACAGTGATCTGCTCGGCTACGAAGATGGGCCCCGAACGAGCCCAACCATTGTTGGTGATCGCGTGATAACTTACGGCGTGACAGGGGTTCTGAAGTGCCGTCAAGTCAAAGACGGTAAAGAAATGTGGTCTGTGGACACTAATACCGATTATGGCGTGGTGCAAAACTTTTTTGGAGTTGGGTCATCGCCGCTTGTGCTTGGTGATAATGTCATTGTGATGGTTGGAGGTAGTCCACCGGAAGATCAGAACATTGCTCCAATGCAACTTGATCGAGTCACACACAACGGAACTGCTGTGGTTGCATTCGATCTCGATAATGGTCGGGAAGTATGGCGCACCGGAGATGATCTTGCGAGCTACAGCAGTCCCAGACCGATCACAATCGATGGCACTGAGTATGTGCTTGTGTTTGCCCGCACCGGTTTACTTCTGGTGGATCCGGTGAAAGGCAAGACCGAGTGGCAATTTGAGCATCGTGCTTCGATCAGAGACAGCGTGAACGCAATGGTTCCAGTCGTCAGTGGTGACCAGGTCTTTATCAGCGAGTGTTACGAATTGGGCAGTGCTTTGTTGCAGGTATCAAAAGGACAGCCTCGGGTAATCTGGAAGGACCCACCACGAGATCGCCGACGTCAGGCGATGCGGAGCCATTGGGCGACACCGGTTCTTGTCGATGGTTTCCTTTACGGCTGTTCCGGGCGGAATGCGCCAGACAGCGATTTGCGGTGTGTCAGTTGGGAAACAGGGGAGGTTGAATGGGTTGATTCCAGAAGAATTCGATCTTCACTCGCCAGGATCGGTGATCATCTGATGTTGCTTGAGGAGCGGGGGCTGCTGCAGATTCTGCGGGTCAACTCCAAAGAGTTGGATGTCGTTGCCGAATGGGACCTCAGCGAAGATGATGGCCCGCGTCCGGGCATCAAGTATCCCTGTTGGGCCGCTCCGGTCATCGTCGGAAATCGTATCCTGGTGAGAGGAACAGACAGAATTCTGTGCCTTGAGTTCGCTCTACAAAAAACGCAGCCGTGACCGACAGCTAGCAGCAGAAATTTGTACTCGGATCTTCGTTTAGCCTGTTGTGATAACGCAATGGGTTTGTTTGTCGTTTACTTCAGGTGAGTTGTTTTAACGCGGAATCATGTTCGGGCATCCGATCAGGACTAGCGTGTTGTCAGCCTTGGAATGATTGGTTGCATGGGATCTGCCTGCTGAAAATCTCGACTAGCTTGACGCCAAGCTACTCTGCCGTCAGAAGTTCAGTGCCATTCCGCCATCGATGCTCCTCCTGTTAGGATGGAGCCCCGTGGCTGCCCCGTCCTCAGTGATGATAGGTCGGGATAAAGATCGCAAAATTGACAAAATCCAAGAAACACGTGGTGTTTAGCGTGCCTAATACAACGACTCAGGGTTCAGCGAATGCTGCCACTGATAATACGCCCTCCCGATCTGACGCCGGTGACACGGCGTTCTTTGTTGACCCTAACCAGCCCACGAACGATGAGGTCGATTTGCCTCGTATCGAAGCTGCTGTTCGCACGATCCTTGGAGCAGTCGGGGAGGATCCTGATCGTGAAGGGTTGCTCGAAACACCCGCTCGAGTGGCTCGTATGTACGCAGAGATGTTTGCCGGTTTGAAAAGCGACCCTGCCCGGCACTTGGCAAAGGTTTTCACTGAGGACTACGACGAAATCGTTTTGGTGCGGGACATAAGTTTCTGCAGCATGTGCGAGCATCACCTGCTACCTTTTACTGGTAAAGCTCACATCGCTTACTTGCCCAGTGGTAAGGTAGTCGGGTTGAGCAAACTTGCGCGAGTGGTCGAGGAGGTGGCGAGACGTCCTCAGGTTCAGGAGCGTCTTACGCAGACAGTGGCAGACTTGGTGGAAAACCGACTGTCGGCTCGCGGAGTGGCAGTGGTTGTGGAGTCTACGCACAGTTGCATGACGATGCGGGGTGTCCGAAAACCAGGGAGCCTGTGCCTGACCAGTGCAATGAGAGGTATCTTCCGGGACGATCCGAAGTCCAGATCCGAGGTTCTTGGCCTGATTAATCGTCAGTCTTGAGGCTTTCGCGACAATTTCTGCTGTTCTTCGCACTGAGAGGTTGACGTGAGCAGGGCTGAGCGATCGAAATAGATCGCATGGACATTGAGAGACAACGCGTACAGGACGATTTGAGAGGCATCCTTGCCGGGGATGTTGACTGTGATGCGATTACGTCGCAACTCTACGCCACAGATGCCAGTATCTACGAATTGGCCCCATTGGGGGTCATCTGCCCACGCAACATCAACGATGTTGTCACGGTAACCCAATATGCTTCGTCGAATGACTTGTCGCTGCATCCCCGAGGTGCTGGGAGCGGTGTGGCCGGCGAATGCTTGGGACGCGGGCTCGTGCTCGACTTCTCTCGCTACATGCGCCGCGTTGTGGTCTCGGCGGATGATGCCCACGTGACCGCACAGAGTGGTGCTCCGCTGTCGCTCGTGAACCGCAATTTACGTCCTCATGGACGTTGGTTCGGACCCGACCCCGTCACCCGCAGTATCACAACGATGGGAAGCGTGTTGGCAACCAACGCATCCGGCAGCCACTACCTTCGCAGTGGGTCGGCCAGAGACACCATTGATTCCATGCGAATTGTGACAAGCGATGGCGAAATCGTTGACTTGTCAAAACATGACATGGTGATGGAGGAAGGAACTTCGGGGCGGCTAGCCAGGGGCGTGAGTGAAATCTGCAACCAGTTCAAAACACTGATCGACCAACGGGCTCAGGCACCCAAGTATCGGGGCGGGTACCGATTCGATGATGTGGTTGACTCCAATGGCATGATCGATCTTGCCAAATTCATGGTAGGTACCCAGGGGACACTCGGTGTCATTGTTGATGCAACCGTACGGACTGAGGCCATTCCAGCTCATCGGGGTGTGGTTCTGCTGTTCTTTCATCGTCTTGACTCCGCCGCACGTTGTGGCGTCGCTGCTCTACGACATGGGGTTGTGGCTTGTGATTTGATGGACCGCCGACTGCTGCAGATCGCTCGCGATACCGATCCCGCGTTGGATGCAATTCTGCCGCGTGAAGCAGAGGCGATGTTGTTGGTTGAGATCCAAGGTGAATCACTGGGGGATCTTTATGATCGTCTGTCAGTCATTCGTGAGGACTTGTCGTTGGGGACCGATTCGGCGTTCACGACCGTCGATACCGTTCGCAAGAGCGACCGTGACATGTATTGGGCTTTGTCACGGCGTGTGATTCCACGCTTGTACCGCCTGAAAGGACATAAGTCACCGGTACCATTTGTTGAGGATTTATCTGTTCCTCGAGAAGTCCTGCCAGAAGTCTTGACGGCGATTCAGGACACTTTGAAAGACAGCCAGTGCACAGCCACTGTCTTTGCGCATGTGGGGCATGGGCAATTGCATTTGAGGCCATTCCTCGATTTGGGAGATGCAAAAGATCGTGTTCGTTTGCATGATTTGTCGTTGCAGATTGCTGAAGTGGTTTGGAAGCATGGTGGCGAAGTCAGTGTTGAGCACGCTGCTGGGTTGAGCCGTTCGTACTTGTTGCCAAGGCAGTTTGGGGAACTTTGGCAGGCAATGGGACAAGTCAAGCGTTTGTTTGACCCCCAGCACCGTTTGAATCCTGGCAAGCTGTTTGGTGCAGTGTTGCAGAAGCCCAATGAAAATTTGCGGCCAGCCGATCAGACCATTGAGGTGGCCGCTGAGAATAGAGTGCTGATCGAAGCAGATGAATCAGTCGTGGAGTCAGCGAAAAGCGAAGGAACTCCAGTGCCACAGTTGCAGGTGCTGCAGCACTGGCCCGCAGGGGGGATGGTCACGGATGTCGCTCGCGCATGCAATGGTTGTGGTCGATGTAGAACAACATCCAGCAGCGAACGTCAGTGCCCAGTCTTTCGTGCAACGTTTCGCGAAGAGGCGACCCCGCGAGCGAAGGCAAATCTACTGCGGGGCGTACTCAGTGGGCAGTTGGATGTTGATGATTTGACGTTGGACCGAGCTAAAGAGGTGGCTGATCTCTGCTTCAATTGTCACCAGTGCCGGCTCGAGTGTCCCGCATCGGTCGATATACCGAAAATTGTGGGGGAACTGAAGGCACAGTATGTGGCGACAAATGGATTGCCCGTTTCTGATGCCCTCATTTGCAGAATTGACTCTGTAGCAGCAATCGCCGCCCAAGTGCCATGGTTAGCCAATTTGTTGATGCAAAGCAATACCTCGCGTTGGTTGGCAGAGCGTCTATTTGGTTTGTCTGCGAGTCGGGAGTTGCCACGGTTTTCAAGACAGACATTTCTTCGGCATGCCGCGGGCAGGCGTTGGACAAAACCCCAACCGCATGGTGGCTTGAAGGTTGTTTACTTTGTCGACTTGTATGCCAATTATTTCGACCCGGATATTGGTAAAGCGCTGGCAGAGGTTTTGCAGCAAAATGGCGTCGGGCTTTACGTGCCAACGTCGCAGTCTGCTAGCGGAATGGCAAGGCTTACGTCGGGGGACATCAAGGGCGCTCGCAAAATCGCTCGCCGAAACGTGCGTTTGCTGGCTGAAGCCGTACGTCAGGGATACAGCGTCATTGCGACAGAGCCAGCGGCAGTTCTCTGTTTAAAACATGAATATCCAAATCTTTTGGATGATGAGGATGCTCATCTTGTTGCTGAGCATTCATTTGAGGCTTGTGAGTTTCTTTGGCACCTTCATGAGGGAGATCGGCTTGCACTCGATTTTGAACCCACCAGCGTCAGTATTGCCTACCACCAGCCTTGCCATCTTCGTGTTCTAGATCCCCAAAAATCTGGGCCGCAATTGATGGAGTTGATTCCCGGTGTGTCGATCGATCCCATCGAGGCAGGTTGCACGGGAATGGCTGGTACATGGGGTCTTCAAAAGAAAAATTACCGAAACAGCCTGCGAATTGGTTGGCCTCTGATTTCTGCCATGAGATCAGCGCGAGTCTCGATCGCCACCACGGAATGTAGTGCCTGTAAAATGCAAATCGAGCACGGCAGCGCCCGTAAGACCCTGCACCCACTGAAGCTGCTGGCGTATGCTTATGGGCGAATGCCCAAGGTGGAAAAAGAACTCAGCCGATCAAGCTGGCTGCCGCGGGAATGAATCGTCGTTATTGTAGTGAAATCAATGGTCATTGAAGTCCTTCTCTTTGCGGCCGCGCGCGAACTGGCTGGCCGAGATGTGGTCGAGATCGAGGTTGGTGGCGAGGTTGGTGGCGAGGGTTCATCGCAGCTGCAGCATGGAAAACCAATGCAGCATGGAAAACCAGGGGCCGGTATCGACGCCAGTTGTGAAGGGGAGGCCACAGGCAATGACGCCTATGTGCGGGTGAGTTGCATTCGACAGGCATTGACGCAACAGTTTCCAGAACTGCAACCCTTGTTGCCGTCGTGTCGAATTGCGGTTGATTGCGAGTACGTCGGCCCAGACGCGAGTGTTCCCTCCGGAGCCGAGGTCGCGTTGATTCCACCGGTGAGCGGCGGTTGATCTGAAGGAAACTATACCTGAGTGCGCTAAGGTTGCCATCGAAGTCGAAACACAATCGCAATGAGGAACTGTGTGGCATTGCCAGGGTGAAATCAGAAAAAACGGAACGTGAGCAACGAGTGACAGGTGAACGCAATGGTAAGTAAAAAACCTCACATTGAACTAGTCGATGGGCCGATTCAGTTGGAGGAATTACGGGCCCGGATCGACCACCCTGATGCTGGTGCGCAAGGTTGGTTTGTCGGAGTAACTCGCCGTACCACAGGAGATTTGATCACCCAGACTCTTCATTACGAGGCCCATCACGCGATGGCCAAGACTGAACTTATGAAACTTGCTCTCGATGCTATGCAAGAGTTCTCGTTGCTGCGTCTTGTGATTGTGCATCGATTGGGTGAGGTGCCGATTGCAGACGCGAGCGTGGTGATCGGTTGCAGCACTGCACATCGTCCCGAGACTTTTGCTGCATTGGAGTGGATCATGAATCGATTGAAGAAAGAGGTGCCCATCTGGAAACGAGAAGTTTATAGCGATGGAAAAGAAGAGTGGGTTCACCCCGAATTGAATATGGATCCCAGTGGGGATTCCGAATGAGCACTCAAAATCGCATTTATTTGGACCATGCTGCAACTTCTTGGCCAAAGTCAGACGCCGTCATTGACGCGATGAATCAATATATTCAGTCTTGTGGTGCCGCTGCTGGTCGCGGCGCTTACCATGCCGCAGCAGAGGCTGATGGTATCGTGTCGAGGGTCCGGCGTGACGTCGCTGCCCTGATCCATGCGGCAGACCCCAGTTGTGTCTCTTTCCACAGTAATGGAACCACTGCACTGAATGCGGCCATTCATGGTTTGCTGCGAAAAGGAGACCACGTCGTCGTGTCCGCGGCCGAGCACAATAGCGTGTTAAGGCCACTTCATGATTTAACCGAACAGAAAAAAATCGAATTGACGATCGTGCCTGTGGATCGGCAGGGGGTCGTGGATGCGGAGCGTATGTTGTCGGCTGTGACCAGTGCCACCAAATTGGTGGCGTTAACCCACGCCAGTAATGTAACGGGGGCGATCCAGCCTGTGGAGGCTGTGGCTGAAGGCATGAGGCATTGCAGCGGGCATTTGTTGGTTGATGCCGCGCAAACTTTTGGAGTACGCGAGATTGACGTGAGCGTCGGTATCGATCTCTTAGCCGCGCCGGGGCATAAAGCATCGGCGGGGCCACTTGGGACAGCATTTCTGTATGTCGAACCAAAAATACAGGATGCGATTTTGCCACTTTTTCACGGTGGGACTGGTAGTCGTAGCGAGTCTCTGGCAATGCCCACCAGCATGCCCACCAAGCTGGAGGCAGGAAATTTGAATGTGCACGCACTAGCAGGTTGGGCGGCTGCACTCCAGGAATTGCGTGAGGAGAGTGTTGAGCGGAGAGGACAGATCAGCTGCGAGCTGGCTCGTTTGCTGCATGAAGGTCTGGCGGAGTTGGACCATGTTCGTGTTTTTGGCAAGCCGGGAACGCTAGCCACCGCCAGTATTTTGATTGACGATCTTTCACCCGGCGATACTGCGGCGATTTTGGATGCCGAATTTGGCGTGGAAACACGAGCGGGGTGGCATTGTGCAGCATTGATCCATGACTATTTGGGTAGCGAGCCACACGGT
>DOPG01000146.1 GCA_003513555.1 Rhodopirellula sp.
CTGCGACAAAGTGGCTCAACGGGGTGCTGTAGAAGTGATTGTGCCGCGGAGAGCGGAATTTGATCTAACCACCGAATCCGCTGTGGAACGCTTGTACGCCACGGCAAAGCCAGATGTGGTCATTCATTTGGCTGCCGAAGTCGGGGGGATCGGGGCGAATCGGGACAATCCTGGACGGTATTTCTATGCCAACATGGCTATGGCCTTGCACCTCATTGAACATGCGCGTCGGATTGACCTCCCGAAGTTTGTTCAGGTCGGCACAATTTGCGCTTACCCCAAGCACACCCCTGTTCCTTTTAAAGAATCAGATCTTTGGGAGGGGTATCCAGAAGAAACCAACGCTCCATACGGGGTGGCCAAAAAAGCAGCCATGGTCATGCTGGATGCGTACCAAAGGCAATACGGACTTTCAGGGGCGTATTTGCTCCCGGTGAACTTGTATGGCCCTTGGGACAACTTTGATCTTCACACCAGCCACGTGATCCCGGCCTTGATCCGGAAGTGTGTGGAAGCTCGTGATTCGGGGCAAGATCACATTGAATGTTGGGGCACCGGGTCGGCTTCACGAGAATTTCTTTATGTCGAAGACGCGGCCGAGGGGGTGGTGCGGGCCACTGAGGTTCTCGATGAGCCAATTCCAGTGAACCTCGGCACCAACATGGAAATCACCATCAAGGATCTGGTCGAACTTATTGTCAAACTGACAAACTTCCAAGGGGAGATCCGCTGGGACAGCAGCAAACCAGACGGGCAACCCCGACGGTGTCTTGATGTCTCCCGCGCTCAGGAGCGGCTGGATTGGAAAGCCCAAGTCGGTTTTGAGGATGGATTGAAGCGCACGATTGCTTGGTACGAAGAGCATCGTGACGCCGTGGTTTCCGGTGGCGGTCGAGCATAAGGAGCGGTCGTTGCGCGTTTTGATGATCAATCAAGTCTTTTGCCCAGATGTTGCAGCGACAGCGCAGCATGCGCATGACTTGAGCCGTTCACTGGTGGCATCCGGACACGAGGTGTCGATCATCGCTTCTCGGGCACTGTATGGACAGAAGGGAGCCGCACTTCCCGCCTATGAAGAGATTGACGGAATCAAGGTGCACCGCGTCGGTCGCAGCTTCTTCGGCAAGTCATCCATCGTGGCACGGCTTTTTGATTTTGTTTGTTTCTATTTTGCCGCAGCCGTGAAAGCTTTGATTCTCCGAAGGCACGACGTCTCAATTTGTTTCACCACGCCGCCATTTATTTCTCTATTGGGTTGGTTCCTACGTTGCGTTAAAGGGACGAAAATGGTGTACTGGGTTATGGACCTTTACCCCGATGTTCCGGTCGCATGTGGTGTCATGAACGAAGGATCTTTAGCGACCAAATTTTTCGAGTCAATCAATCGATTCTGCTTGCGAAAATCTGATGCGGTGGTGGCTCTCGGTCGTTGCATGCATGAGCGCATCTTGCGAAAGTCAATAGACCCAGAACGCGTCCACATCATTGGTGTTTGGACCGATTCTGATGAAGTAAAGCCGGTTCCACGGTCAACCAATCGTTACCGAGAAGAATGGGGCATTGGCGATCGTCTGCTGGTGATGTACTCCGGGAATTTTGGACTGGGCCACGACGTTGAGACATTTCTTGCCGCGGCAGAGTGCCTGGCGGAGGACGACCGAATTCGATTTGCGTTTGTGGGTGGAGGGAAAAAGAAGAGCACTGTGGAGGCCTTCGTTCGTGACGCTGGTCTTGCCAATGCCGTTTTGGCGCCGTACCAGCCACGTGAACAACTGGATGAACTGCTCAGCGCGGGCGACTGCCACTTGATCAGTTTGTTGACCGGGGCCGAAGGGGTCATGGTCCCTTGCAAACTTTTTGGTGTCTTGGCGGCCGGGAGACCGGCTCTCTTTATTGGATCTTCTCAAAGTGAGATTGCCCGCGTTATTGACGAGGAAGGCTGCGGCGCCACCATCGACCAGGGGGATGTTGGGGCCTTGGTAGAGGCCATTCAATGTTATGCAGAGAATCCACAGTTGCTTCAGTCGCAAGGTAGCGCGGGGCGAGATGCGTTGGTTCGTACTCACGCCGCTGTGCACAGGTGCGCGGCTTGGGAGCGCTTGCTTCACAGTGTTGTTAACGATTCAGAACAGAATGGGGCTGAATGATGGCAAGCAACAAGATGACACATACATCACGGGGCGTTGATCGCGGAGGTCATGCGAAAAGCAGTTTTCCGATGTCACAACGTCTCTCTCGGCAAGTCTGGAAAGTTTGTTCCATCTTGATCACGGTCTCACCGCGTCCATTCCACGCGTGGCGGCGATTTGTACTCAGATGCTTTGGGGCGAAGCTTCATTCGACCGCCAGGATTTACCCTGGGGTTCGTATTTGGCACCCGGCTCAACTGATTATGCACGCGAAGTCCTGCTTGGCAGAACGCGTTGAGGTTTACAACCCAGCAGTGGTGGAGATCGGTGAAGGCGCAACTATCAGCCAAGGCACCTGGCTTTGTACGGCCAGCCATGATTTTGATGATCCTGAGCACCCACTCGTTACCGCTCCCATCAATATTCATCGTGGAGCGTGGCTCGCGGGTGACGTATTTGTTGGTCCTGGGGTGACGGTAGGCGAAGAAGCCGTGGCTTTGGCCCGAGCTGTGTTGGTGAAAGACGTTGGACCTTCTGATGTGGTTGGTGGCAACCCTGCCAAAGTGCTGCGAAAGCGAGCTCTGCCATGAACGGGAACATCGACGTATTGATTATTGCGCACAACGAATCGCAGAACATCACGCACTGCTTGCAGAGCCTGCAGGGTTGGGTGCGCAAAATTTATGTGGTTGACTCAGGATCCACAGATGGAACCCAAGACATCGCTCAATCCTTGGGGGCAGAAGTTGTGCACCATGATTGGCCTGGTTATGCAAGGCAGCGAAACTGGGCCCTGTCTGAACTGGATTTTTCTGCGCCTTGGACCCTTATTCTCGACGCCGATGAGGTTGTTCCAGAAGATCTTCGAGCGGAACTGACGGCAATATCTGACCGCCCTCCCGATCAAGTTGAAGAATCAGGGTTCTACATCAACCGTCTGACTTGGTTTATTGGGAAACCCATTCGCCACTGTGGGTACTTCCCGTCGTATCACCTTCGACTCATGAAGAGTGGGCGAGGCCGTTATGAAGACCGGGAAGTCCACGAACATCTCGTATTGGATGGCAAGGTGGGGCGTATTGAAACCCCGATGCTTCATGATGATCGACGGGGCTTGGAGCACTATGCGGCGAAGCACAACCGATACTCCACTCTTGAGGCGTACGCGCTGTCCCGCGAGCTGTCCCAGTCCATCGCTGAGTCAGAGGTGGTTGAACCCTCCGCTCGAAGACGCCGCTGGGCCAAGAGGAATATTTTGGCTCGAGTCCCAGCACCAGGGATCCTTCGCTTCATCTACATGTATATCTTTCGATTGGGCTTCTTGGATGGCTTTGTTGGGTTCCATTTCTGCAGGTTCATTGGCGCGTACGACGATTTGGTGGCAATGAAACTTCATGCGATTCGGAATGGGCACGACCCTGCTCCGAAGCCAGCCAACCGTGACCAATAGACAGAAGATCACTGTCCTTCGTAAAGCCATTTGGATATGCTTTTCCTGTCAAGTTGCTTAGGGTTCAGCTGTTTTTCGAATCTCTTCAACGATGATCTTTGGACCTCACCAAGATGCTGAAGCTTCATAATTCGCTGAGCCGAACGGCCGAACCACTGGGCACGCGCAACCCATCCGGGCCCATCACCTTTTACACGTGTGGACCAACGGTCTACGACGTTGCCCACATCGGTAACTTCCGATCCTTTTTGAATGCAGACCTTCTCCGTCGCACACTGGAGTTCTTTGGCCATGAAGTCATCCACGTCATGAACATGACGGATGTCGGTCACATGACCGAAGACAGTTCGGCCGATGGGGGTGGTCAGGACAAGATGGAAGTTGCAGCCGTACGGCTGAAAGAAGCCAAGAAGTCAGGTGCACTCCCGGAGGGGGTGGAGGTTGACGCCAACGATCCGTACGCCATTGCCGACTATTTTGCCGGACGCTTCCTTGACGATGCCAGAGCGCTCGGCCTTCGGGTGGTTTTCGATGCCGAGGAATTCCCAGAAAGAATGCCGCGGCCTACAAAGTACATACCGCAGATGATTGCCTTCATTCAGCGGTTGATTGAAAGAAATCATGCTTATGTCGCTGAAGATGGCGTGGTGTACTTCGATACCCAATCTTTTCCCGACTACGGTCAGTTGTCTGGGAACACCCTTGACACGATTCGCTCCGGCGAAGGGGGCCGCGTCGATAGCCAGACCCAACAAGTGAAAAAGCACCCGGCTGATTTCATGCTTTGGAAGCCAGACCGTCAGCATTTGATGCGGTGGGATAGTCCTTGGGGGGAGGGGTATCCAGGTTGGCATATTGAGTGCAGCACCATGGCCATCGAATTGCTCGGTGAAGAAATTGATATTCACTCGGGAGGAGAAGACAACATCTTCCCCCATCACGAGTGCGAGATTGCTCAGTCACGATGCTTCACTGGTCGCGAGTACTTCGCCCGTCATTGGTTCCATACCCGGTTCTTGATGATTGAAGGTGCGAAGATGTCCAAGAGTGCTGGCACCTGTTACGTGCTCGAGGATCTTCTCGAACGCGGGGCGACTCCAGCGGCCGTCCGATTGGAGCTGCTGCGTACCCACTACCGCAGCAACGCCAACTTCACTTTTCAAGGTTTAAAAGATGCTCAACGCATGATTGAGCGCTGGAAGCGCATGGAAGCTTGGCTGATCAGTCACGCTTCAATGGAACGCCCGGGCCCTGGTCCCGTGGAGTTGGCCCTCGAAGCATTCTCAGAAGCCATAGGCCATGATCTCAACGTAGCTGGTGCGATTGCGGCGCTGAATGGCGCTTTGGCTGGCATCCCTTTCGAAGCTCAATTCACACCGGCCTCCTCTGGCGATGCGGAAGCTTCTGGAACTTGGGGAGATGACCTCAAAGCTTTGCACAAAATGAATGCTGTTCTGGGTGTCCTTGATCTGGGATGCGAACCCGCTCGCGCTGCGGGTGGTATGGATGAAGCGGCCATCGAGGAAAAACTGGTCGCCCGGGCTGAGGCCAAGGCCGGTCGCGATTTTGCGGCCGCTGATGCCATACGTGATGAACTGATCGCGGCCGGGATCGTGATCAAAGATGGTCCGGATGGGACCACATGGACCAGGAGTGTTGGCTGACTTGGCGCCGCCAGTCTTGGGACTGACCGGAGCCATCGCTGCTGGGAAATCTGCAGCCGGCGACCTTTTGGGTTCGTTGGGGTGTGTGGTCAGCCGCTCGGACGAGCATGCTCACGAAGTGTTGCGTGATTCTGAGGTCGTGGAGACCCTTGTGGGCTGGTGGGGGACTGAAATCTTGGACGCCGAAGGGGCGGTGTGTCGACCAGCGGTCGCCAGGCGTGTGTTTGGCGACCTTGGAGAACGAGATCGGCTTGAGGCTTTGGTTCATCCCCGAATCCATGTGCTCCGAGAGGCCTGTTTTACCCAGGCCACGCCGGCAACCAGGGCCTTGGTGATTGAAGCACCTTTGCTGTTTGAGGCGGAAATGGATGCGAATTGCGCCCAAACCATCTTTATTGATGCAGCGAGGCCTCTTCGGTTGGCCCGTGTCGTAGAGCGTGGCTGGGACAGCGACGAACTCGATCGGCGGGAGTCTGCTCAGTGGTCACTTGACGTGAAGCGACAGAAAGCAGATCATGTCATCCTGAACGAGGGCTCTCTTGATGAGTTGCGTTTGCAACTTGAGACCATCCTCCTTCACCTGATTGCATCCGAATAATGGTGTCTTCGATTTCGAAGCTCCTGCTCCGAGATGTCATTTTCTGTCCGTCTCTCTCGCCACTGGGAAAAAGTGGCTCCAGGACCCTGATCCATGTCAACCGAAGCGCCAAAGTCCGGCCAACGCCGCCGTCGTCGTCGTAAGAAGTCCAGTGGCGATCGCGCCGCCGCCGCCGCCGTAGCCACGGTGGAAATTCTGCCCGGAATGATCCCCGACGAGGACACCTTGGCCGAAGGTATTGAAGCACTTGAAGCAGCGCTGAAAAAGAAGAAGCAGCCCGAGCGCCCAGTGCTTGCGGCCTTGCAGGCGTTGAGCAGTCGGGATCTGATCGAACAGGCAAAGGCGCTGAGTATTGATGGTGCCAACACGATGCCGCGCGCGAAATTGGTTTTTGAACTGATGCGGTCTGCAGCCGGCAAAGATCGGTTTGCCAAAGTCAGTGGCATCTTGGACATCATGCCGGATGGCCACGGGTTCTTACGCTCCATCGCGTACTCGTTCTTGCCTTCTGCTGATGATGTTCATGTCTCGGCGGCATTCATCGAGGAGTTGGAACTTCGACGGGGCCAGGAAATTGAAGGTTGGGCACTCGCCCCGGAGGAGGACCAACAAGGTTGGTTCAGCCTGCTTCAAGTAGTGCACGTCAACGGTGCCGCGGCCGAGACAGCGGTGGAACTCCCGGTCTTTGAAAACTTGGTGCCATTGCACCCAGACCGCCGAATTGTGCTGGAAACCCAGCCTGACATTATTGAGACTCGAGTGGTCGATCTTGTTGCCCCCATGGGTTTCGGACAGCGCGCTCTCATCGTTGCTCCACCCCGGACGGGTAAAACGGTATTGCTGCAAAAGATGACTGCCGCGATTTGTGACAACCACGATGACGTGGACATCATGGTGATGCTGATCGATGAGCGTCCCGAAGAAGTCACAGATTTCCGCCGCAATACTCCTGGTCGGGTTGAAGTGGTGGCCAGTACTTTCGATGAAGACGCCAAGCGTCACATTCAGGTGGCCGAGTTGGTCATGGAGACCGCGCGTCGCCGCGTTGAATGTGGCCGGCACGTGGTGGTGCTCCTCGATTCCATCACCCGCCTCGCTCGTGGTTACAACAACGCAGGTGCTGGTTCTGGGAAAATTGGTACCGGTGGTGTCGACAGTGGCGCTTTGATTCGCCCGAAGAAGTTCTTTGGTTCGGCCCGAAACACCGAGGACGGTGGATCTCTCACCATCATTGGTACAGCCTTGGTGGAGACGGGTTCTAAAGCAGATGAAGTGATCTTTGAAGAGTTCAAGGGCACCGGTAACAGTGAACTGCACCTGACCCGGAAGTTGGTTGAGAAGCGGGTCTGGCCCGCGATCGATATTCCTGCGTCAGGCACCCGCCGTGAAGAGTTGCTGCTCGATCCACGTGAAATGGAATTGGTCGGGAAGCTGCGCAAGGTCGTCAGTGACCTCTCGGTGATCGAAGCCATGGAACTGCTTCGAAGCCGCTTGGCGAAGAGCAACTCCAATGCCGAATTCCTGGTCGGAATGGGCGTCGGTTAAGTGCACTTTTTTTAAGCTCCTTGAGGCTTACGGTATGCTCAAAATCATGGAACCTTGCATGTCACTCTCCGGTCGCCGGCCGTTCAGTCGCGCTTTCACCATCGTTGAATTGCTCACGGTGATGGCGGTCATCGCCATTCTTTCTGCCATCTTGTTGCCGGTTCTAGGCGGCGTGCTGCGGAGCGGTGAGCAGGCTGAAAGTCTGAATCGCATGCGACAAATCGCGCAGTGGATGCAGCTTTACGCTCAGGATTCGAACGATGTGGTGCTGCCATCTCGATTTGACTACCGCGGACAACGGTTTGCGGGCAAAGTGGCTTCACTTCCCAACAACCGGTTTTCTGAGGTTGATGTTGAGCCATCCGCTGGCCGAGGCACTTGGGCCGACATTCTTTGGGTTCGAAATTGTCAAGCTGAAGCGGACTACGTGACCTCTCGCCGCGACTCGTTGGACCCTTCGGACCCACAACTTTTTCGGGTTCGAGCTCCAGACTCCATGGTGTGGAATGATCCCTCGGACGCGCAAGATCAAGGGTTTGGCACGTTACCGGACTGGGACGAAAATCCACTCCGTTCAAAATCAAACGACGTGAAGACCAGTCCAAATTCGGTGGGCCTGACTGCTCCAGTCCCGTACGGTGCCGGGGCGGGAATTCAGGATGTTGGGGCCCCGGGGTATTTCGCCGCCAATGATTGGTTCCGTTGGCTTCCCGATCCAGATTTGGATGGTGAACCTTGGGCGATTGCAGGTGCCATTGCCTCGGAATCGCATCAGGAATGGCAACGTTATTGGACGTTCAGCCAATTGGGAAACACCTCAAAAAGCATGTATTTGGTGGATTCGTGGCGGGGAGAGGGCATTGCGGACTCCTCATTGGCCTTTGACATGATGTCCAGCAACTTTTTCGCGGGCCAAGTGGATTTCCGCTACGAGCCAACGTGTCTCATGCTTTTTCTTGACGGTCATGCGGAAACCATCGCTCCTTTTGATGATATTGAGGAACTGGAGGGGGTTCGCGGTCAAGTCAACCCACCGGCCAACCCGAACGATTGGGATCTAGGCCGGGGGCTCTGGATCCGTCGCTTGGTTGAGGGGTATTGATTTTTTCAAGATGTTGCTAACGTCGCCTGACTTGGTACAATGACTCTTCGCCCTCACCTCGGTGGGGGCGGTTGTCACTGATGGGCCATTGGTCCAACACCGCCGCCGTAGCTCAGTGGTAGAGCGCTCCCTTGGTAAGGGCGAGGTCGTGGGTTCAAATCCCATCGGTGGCTTGTCATCGGGTTCGCAGGATGCGTCCCCCCACTCGAACGGATTCGTGAACGGGATTGCGGCTTTGGTGGCCGTTCCCGGTTCGAGATCTTCAAACCGGGTCCGAGTTGGACCCCTCACGATGGAGTCATCCCGGATATGGCTAAGGAAGAATTCAAGCGGGGTAAGCCGCACGTCAACATCGGAACCATTGGTCACATTGACCACGGTAAGACCACTCTCACTGCTGCGATCTGCTGCCGACAGGCGCATCGCTTCCCAGAAGAGTCAGATGCTCGCGCGTTCGATCAAATCGACAACGCGCCCGAAGAGAAAGCTCGTGGTATCACCATCGCGACTTCTCACCAGGAGTATGTGACCGAAAACCGTCACTACGCTCACGTCGACTGCCCTGGTCACGCTGACTATGTCAAGAACATGATCACCGGTGCGGCCCAGATGGACGGCGGCATTTTGGTGGTGGCTGCGACCGACGGTCCAATGCCACAAACCCGTGAGCACATCTTGCTTGCCAAGCAAGTTCAGGTGCCTGCCCTCGTGGTTTTCCTCAACAAGTGCGACATGGTCGACGACGAAGAGCTCTTGGAGCTCGTCGAAATGGAAGTTCGTGAACTGCTTTCCAGCTACGACTTCCCTGGCGACGATCTGCCCATGATTCGTGGTGCCGCTCGTCCTGCTTTGGACGACCCAACCAACGACGACAACAACAAGTGCATCGACGAACTGATGGCTGCTTGTGACGAGTACATTCCTGAGCCTCCACGTGAGACCGACAAAGACTTCCTCATGCCTGTGGAAGATGTCTTCTCCATTAAGGGCCGGGGTACTGTGGTGACCGGCCGTATCGAGCAGGGCATCGTCAACGTCGGTGACGAAATCGAAATCATCGGTCTCGGCGACGACAAGAAGACCACCGTCACTGGTGTCGAAATGTTCCAGAAGATCCTCGACGAGGGTCGTGCTGGCGACAACGTCGGCGCACTGCTTCGTGGTGTTGAAAAGGACGACGTCCAACGCGGTCAAGTTCTTTGCAAGCCAGGCACCATCAAGCCTCACACCAAGTTCAAGGCTGAGGTCTACGTGTTGACCAAAGAAGAAGGTGGTCGTCATACCCCATTCTTCTCCGGCTACGCACCCCAGTTCTACTTCCGCACCACCGACGTGACCGGAAAGCTGGACCTCATCGGTGCTGAAATGTGCATGCCTGGTGACAACGTCCAGATGGCCATTGACTTGGGCGACAAGCCCATCGCAATGGAAGCTGGTTTGACCTTCGCTATTCGTGAAGGTGGCCGAACCGTTGGTTCGGGCCGGATCACCGAGATCGTCGAGTGATCTTGAATTGACTTTTGCTGGGGATCGGCGACAGCCGATCCCCAGTCTTTTCCTTCCGTAAGACTGGAGTTCAACCTTGGCCAAAAAGATGGACCGTGAATATGTGTGGCTGCAGTGCACCGAAACTGGTGACCTCAACTATCGCACGCAGATCCGCGTCAAGGGTGGCATTGATGAGAAGGTCAAGGAGGGCTTTAAAAAGTTCTGTCCTCGTCTTCGCAAGCACACCCTCCACAAGATCAAGCGGAAATAACATTTTTGGGGCACTTGGGAGTGTCCTGTTCTGACAACCGCCGCCATGGTGGCGTACATACGCCAGTAGCTCAGTTGGCAGAGCGACGGATTCCAAATCCGTAGGTCGAGTGTTCGAGTCACTCCTGGCGTGCTCTCCAGACCGGAGTTAAGCCTATGCAAATCTACAAAGCTGAAGAAGGATTCTGGACCCGCGTGATGAGTGCCATTGCCTATGGGCTGGTCGTCGCCATGGGTGCAGTGTGGCTGTTTGGCGCATTGGCTTCTGGTCCTCGTATCGAAGGTGTAGAGCAGGTCTGGGTTCAGGCTGCTGGCAGCCTTCTGTTCTTGATCCCGCTCTCCCTCGTTGTTGCCCGTTACCTCGCCTTCCATCAGAAGTTTGTCGATTTCTTGATCGCAACTGAAGTGGAAATGCGAAAGGTCAACTGGTCCACCCGACGTGAAATCTTCGGTGCGACTCGAGTTGTGATCGGCCTCACTCTTTTGGTGGCCGCCATCACCTTCGTGGTCGACAAGGGGTTCCAATTCTTGTTCCAGCAAGTTGGTGTGCTCGAGAAGATCGCCTGATTTCTGGCTGAAAGATTCCCCATGACCGAAGAAGCAGACGCTGTCACCCCAGAAGAAGATCGTCCGTTCGATCCCGCCTCCGATTTGCCGGCGTATCGGGAGGGCATGGATTGGTTTGTTCTTCGGGTGGCTTCAAACAAAGAAAACTCTGTTCGTGAGACCCTTCTTCGGAAGGTTCAGATCGAAGAGAAAGAATCTTGGGTTGGTCGCATTATGGTGCCCACCGAAAAGAGCCAGACCTTGCAAAATGGCAAGCGTCGGGTGGTCGAGACCAAGCTGTATCCCGGCTATGTCTTCGTGGAAATGAAGTTGGAAGACGACGGTCGCATTCAGCAGGATGTTTTCTTCTTGATCAAAGAGACCACCGGCGTTGGCGATTTTGTTGGCACCGCGGGTCGACCCACTCCTATGACCCCCGAAGAAGTCGAAAAGATGCTTTTCGATTCACGGGTTCCTGACAGCGAAGCCGAAGTCAAACTCGAATTCGTAAAGGGCGACAACGTCACCATCAACGAGGGTCCTTTTGCCAGCTACGAAGGCACCGTCGACGAAGTGTTGCCTGAGCGTGGCATTGTCCGCGTGCTGGTCACCATCTTTGGTCGTCAGGCTCCAGTGGAACTGGAATACTGGCAAATTTCCAAAGTTGAGTCCTGAACCGCTGAAAATGAATCTTCGGTCTTCTGTGCTCTCCTAGAGTTGCATTGCATGCTCTCCGCGCTTCTTGTTTCTGTTCCGCCGGTTATTCCGTATGTTGCGGACCCTCCTGTCGTGGACGGATTGCGTGACGATTCGGCGTGGACTGAAGCGTTGGTCCTTGATGATCTTCGAGTGATCGAGCCCAATGTTGGGGCCGATCCCACGGATCCCATCGAAGTCCGTTTGGTGAAGGACCAAGAGGCACTTTGGGTTCTGTTTCGCTGTTGGGACAGTGCACCTGAAACCATCCGTGCCGTGCAGCGAGGGCGCGATCCAGATTTTTCTGGAGACGACTGTGTCTACATCGCGGTTGATCCCGTTGGCAGTCGCCGCGAAGGTCGGGTCTTCTCGGTTGGAGCCGGTGGCGGGATGGGCGATTCGCTGCTGAGTGCCAACGGTCGCCAACGGTCGGCATGGGACACTCCGTGGGAAGCAGCGGTTCAGATCGATGAGGAAGGGTGGACTGCTGAAATCAGATTGCCTTGGGAGGGGCTGCAAATTCAACCTGGGGTTGATGTGTGGCATTTCAATTTTGCTCGGCAACACCGGCGTCCGCGCGAACTTGTTCGCTGGCGGGTGATCGAACAAGGTCGATCCTGGACCGCCTTCGAAGATGACGCGGGCCTTGGTGGATTTGCCGATGTCAAAGTCCCGACCCAGTGGACTTTCCGTCCTTACGGGGTGGTTCGCCACCAAGACAACAACGGAGACCCCAAGAGCACCACTGGTGATGCAGGTTTTGATTTGTCTTTCGACCCGCTTCCCGGTTTGCGACTGACGGTCACGGCGAACACCGACTTTGCAGAAACCGAAGTGGACGATCGTCAGGTGAACTTGGGTCGCTTCCCATTGTTCTTTCCCGAGCGTCGAGACTTTTTTCTCGACGATTCCGACCTCTATGACTTCGGGGGGATCAATCGTGATCCTTTACCGTTCTACAGTCGGCGGATCGGATTGGATGCCAGCGGCAATCGGCAGGATGTGGATTTGGGAGTGAAAGCCACCGGCCGGCTTGGTCAATACCGTTTGGGCTTTTTAAACACCAAAATGAACGGATCGGGTGACGTTGATGGTGAGAACCTTGGCGTCCTCCGTTTGCGTACCGACGTTCTTCGTGAATCAACGGCCGGGGTCATCATGACTTGGGGTGACCCTGCGGGTGGCCGGGCCACCACCGCCGGCGCCGATTTCAATTGGCGGCGAAGTGATCTCGAAGACGGGGGCACTGCAACGGGAAATGCGTGGGCCCAATTCACAGACAATGAAGACAGTTCGGGTGGTGCTTTTGGCGGCAAGCTGTCGTACTCGAGTGACACGTTCTCGAGCCGAGGTGGGGTGGCGCGGCTGCTTGAAGGCTTTGATCCCAAGCTCGGCTTTGTTCGTGTGCCCGAGGCAGATGAGTGGTTCTACGGGATCTCCAGGGCCTGGCGCCCTTCGAACCCATTGATCCGGCGCGTAAAGGTTGGCATGTTTGGTTCGATCTACGACGAGATCCGTCCCAACGCCAGATTTGATCGCATGACGTTCGAACCGCTGGAACTTCAATCGGAACGCGGCGACAGCATCAATGTGAAGTTGGAGCGGTATCAAGAGCAATTGCCAGATGCCTTTAGTCCAATCGAAGGCGTCTCGGTTGACGCCGGTGAATACGACTACTGGCGTGGCAGTGTGTCGTGGTCAACGCCGAACCAAGAAGCCCTTTCGGGAAGCATCAACTTGGGCGGCGGCGAGTATTACGACGGCGATCGGTTGCAGTATTCAGGAAGTTTGGACTGGCGGGTGCAAACCGGGCTCGCAGCTGCGGTGGCCATGGAATGGAACAAGCTGACCTACGCCGGGCAAAGTGAACTCGTCCGAGTCATCAGAGCCCGAGTTGACGTCAGTCCGAGCGACGATGTCACTTTCAACATTCGATTGCAATACGACAATGCTTCTGACCTGCTTGGGCTGTCTGGTCGACTGCGTTGGGTGTTGGGCCCAGACCGTGACTTTTTTGTCGCGATCGATGAGGGCCTTCTTCGTGATGAAGAAGATTCCTTCCGCCCCGAGCGACGAGCAGTGGCGGCCAAATTGGGATGGTCGATCCGATTCTGACAATCTGATATCAACAGCTGAATGGGTTGTCCACATGCCCACAAAATGCAAAGCCCACGACCACTTCGGGACATGCACCGCATACAATATGTAATCATTATTTTGCCCCCGGAAGGGCTCGGGCCGGCGCTCTGCGCCGCCCGGGCCTCTTTTTATGGTGCTCATAACCCAGTTAGGCTGTAGCCATGGATTTTGCCGCGTTGTTGACCACCGAAGGCCTTCTGGCCCTTTTTACCCTCACCGCCATGGAAACAGTGCTGGGGATCGACAATGTCGTCTTCATTTCAGTGCTTTGTGACCGTTTGCCGGAGGCCCGCCGAGCCGCAGCACGAAGGCTGGGACTCATTGCCGCAATGGTCATGCGTGTGGTCCTGCTGTTCACCATCGGTTGGTTGACGGGTTTGACCGAGCCTTTGTTTGTCTTGGATCTCGCCGTGGTGCATTTTGAACCCTCGGTCCGTGACCTCATCATGCTGGTTGGTGGGTTGGTCCTCATGGCCAAGGCTGTCATGGAAATGCATGAGTTGGTGGAAGGCGATCATCATGATGACCAGTCATCCCGTGGCAAAACCGCCAGCTTCAGCGCTGTGCTGCTCCAAGTGATGTTGATGGACTTGGTATTCAGTTTGGACAGTGTGATCACTGCCGTTGGCATGGCCGACGCGCTCTCGGTCATGGTGGTGGCAGTGCTGATTTCTGTCGGCATCATGCTCGCGCTGGCCGAAGGGATCTCAGCGTTTGTGTCCAAGAACCCCACCGTGAAGACACTCGCTCTGGCGTTCTTGCTTCTCATTGGGGTCATGCTGACGGCTGAAGGCGTCCACTTCCACATCGAAAAGGGATACATCTACTTCGCAATGGGTTTTTCGATTTTTGTGGAGTTGATCAATCGTCAGGTGCGGAAGCGAGGGCG
>DOPG01000142.1:0-9953 GCA_003513555.1 Rhodopirellula sp.
TTCCGGTGTAGAACGGGTGACATTCATTACAAATGTCGATCTTCATCTCGGGCCGCACGCTACGAGTCTGAAAACTATTGCCGCAACCGCAGGTAACAGTCGTGTCTTGGTAATTCGGATGAATGCCGTCTTTCATGGCGTCTTTCAGATGGTTTGAGGTAGTTGGCGCTGGCTTTCGTACAGAGCCAATGAGCCCCGTATCCTAGGGTAAATACCCCATTTTGTTCAAGGCCTTTGAGGCGGAAAGCGTGATTCCCCCACCGATTTTCCACCACAGCCTCCTTCCCCACGCCATTTGTGGGCTAAGTAGCCTCGCCTTGCTTGGATCCTGCCCCTCACCAAGTGAAACTAAGCGAAAGAAGTGAAATTCGGAAACCTACCACGAAGATAGGCCTGAAATATCGCGGGTAGCGGGAAAATGAACTGGAATGACGCCAACAGGGACATTCACATCACTTAATTTTGCCACACCAACCCATCAACTACGGGCTGGAGACCATGCCGCGAGTGATTCACTAGCCCAGTTACTTGCCTCCTACAGTTTGGACTCCTGCCTGCTGTACGTCCGGTTCTGCACAGCTCGCCCGCTGAGCTTGCTCTCTAGACGCCAAAGCTCTGAAGCTCTGAACCTAGCAGCATCACTCGAAGTTTATGGCTTGCGGGCGGAGCCATTATCACTTGAGGCGTCTGTGGCATCACCGGTTTGTGCGGAAATGCCTAATTCACCTTCATCAGACTCCGCAGGCTTGCTCTCGGGCATGAGCACCGCCGCTAGAAAATCGCAAGCTTTCTCGAGAGCACTCGGATCCATTGCCGCCTGCATGTGTCCCGCATTTACGATACTGTAAAACTCGGTCTTTACTCCAGCCGACCTCAGCGCAAAAAAACATGCCTTTGTCCAAGCTTCTGGAACAAGTGAATCTGCGGAACCATTGAAAAAGAAAATAGGTGCATCGTCTTCATCAACAAATGCAGCTGTGGATGCCGCGAGGAACAATTCTTTTTTGCTGGTCAAATCACCACCCATCCAAAACTCGGCCCAGCGTCCATTATCTGGAAACCAACGAAAATCGGTTGGCGCTCCACCGGCAGCCGCTACCTGAATCCGTGTATCGACATTTCCGTTGACGCCGCTCGGCGGTTTTCCTGTCGTCGCCAACAAAGAAACCAAGTGACCACCAGCCGAATACCCAATGGCTCCGAGGCGATCAGGATCCACTTTGTATTGTGAAGCATTTTTGCGAATCCATCGGACAGCCATCCGACAGTCCTCAATTTGCGCCGGGAACTTATACTGGGGAGCCAGCCGATAGTCGATTGCAAAACAAACAAATCCACGCTCGGCAAGCTCAGTTGCGTAAGCTCTTAACTGCCTGCGATTTCCACTTCGCCACGCTCCACCATGCACAACCAACACGGCAGGATGTCTTCCATCTGCATGCGGTATGAAAGCATCCAGCAGCAGCTCGCGATCACCTACCGTCGAATACGTTATTTTTTCCTGGATCTCAAATGAAGTCTTACCGAGTGCAACCCCGGTAAACATCACCCAACAAAAAAAAGCCACCACGCGTAACATCATTTCTAGATTTCTTGCCTGAGTAGTGAAACACTGTATCACACCTTCTTACAGATCGTCGCTTTATTCTATAACAGCCACCAAACTGCCCCTGTGTCGATCTGTAGCCGACACCAAAAAGCTCAGAAGGCCACAAGATCAGAAATGTATTTTGGTAATTCCAAACGGCCTGCTTTCCTCAAACTACCATCGCTGCCAATTTCATACCCCAACAGCGATGCACCCTCGAAGCAACTCACCAACAAGTACCGCCCCTTCGGCGAAAGTGACATGCCCCAAGGAACTCCCTCGGTCTCAGTTAAACCTAATACCTTGAGGGTCCCATCCTCTTGGACCCGGTATCCCGCAAGTCGATCAAAGTTCTGACGGCGTCCACGAATTGCCGAAAAGAGAAACTCGGCGTCTGGTGTGATCACAAGATCAGAAGCTGACAGACCTTCTTTTGATTTACCGCGGGGAAGCACGTCACAGAGTTGCTTCAACGCAAGTTGGCCAGTCGATTTTTGGCTGTAAACTGAAACACCCACCTGTTGTTCATTGCTGAAGTAAACAATCGGTAACGAAGGATGGTAGGCAATGTGCCGTGGTCCTGTGCCTTCCGGTGGCCCAGCATTCTTAGGTGTCATCGCCAATATCTGGCCGGTCTCACTGTGAAATGTGTATTGAAATAACGCATTTGTTTCCTTCACGTAGGGGACGTACAGGAAGCGGTTGTTTGGTGAGGTCAAGATACAGTGTGCATTTCGGCGTCCTTCATCCACTGTCACAACATGTTCACCGACCGAACCGTCAGGCTTTAATCGATAAACATCGAGCTGCCCCTCGTGATAATTCAACCCCAGCAAAAACCTCCCTGTTCTATCAACACTCATGAACGCATACCCATGCTTGAAGGTAATCGCATTCACGTTTTCACAAGCGCCTGATTCATCCAAGCGAACGATTGCTCCGGCAGTGATGCTCTTCGCACCGTCCCACTGAGTTTTTGATGGTGCCACATACAGGACAGCCTTTTTCGAATGCCGGCAAATAGTGGATCCTGCGAACCCAAGCGGTGCCCGTTCAGACATGGTGAAGTGGCAACCCGACTCACCCACTTCCGCACTGATGACAAGCAATTCCTGAGACGATCGACTTGGGGCGTAAACGTGAAATCCATCTCCCGCAGCAATTGGATCAGCCCCAATCATCCAAACCAAAAGGGCCACAAACAAAGGGCACATGCAATAATTTTTCATTTACCAGATTTTCAGACGATGGTTGGAACAACATTGTCGAGCACACGCGTTGACGACATTCTACAACAATCTCGAACAGTCTTATGCCATTCGGAAATATCGCATCTCAAATGCAGCATCTGGCCCTTATTCAGTTTTAAAGAATCCATTTCCACAAATTTAATTCTTTATGACAAAGCTTACCCAACCAGACAAATGACCTGCATCGGAGGCGGTATGATGTCAACCAGCAGGGTAACCAACGGCAAAACCAAACAACGAAGCGCATTCCCTGCGTCAGTAACCTTCCAAGATGCATTCAGCACGGGCAACTATGCAACAAGTCAACTACAAAATCCCTGCGAGCATTTTGCTGATCTGCTTCGCAAGTGTGTTTGCAAATTCCGCCCTGCACGCTGACACCGAGAACACATTCGACGCCGTTGCCCCCGTTCTCATCCGCCACTGCTTGCAATGCCACCAAGGTAGTGAGCCCAGCGGAGGCCTGAACCTGACGACTGCAGAGAAGTTTGCTGCGGGTGGCGATAGCAGAAACCCCACAAACAATAGAGCTGTCACGGCAAGCCTCCTGTGGGAACGCATCTCAAGTGGTGAAATGCCACCAGAATCAACATTGTCTGACGCGGAGTTAGCAAGCATCAAGACCTGGATACAGGCCGGGACGCCGTGGCAAGATCGCAAACTACATCTGTTTGACATGACCACCAAGCAACGGGCAGGAACGGATTGGTGGTCGCTGCAACCGCTGAAACAGTCCACCATTCCTCAGGATTTCCGTAACGAACTGAATCCAATCGATGCATTCGTTAAGGCCAAGTTGCAAAGCAGTGGACTTACACTTTCACCAACAGCTGATTCAGCCACACTATTTCGTCGACTGTCATTACATCTACATGGCATGAATCCCTCGCAGAAAAATCACGTCGACCTAACTGCTTTCAATCAGCGCTACAACGAACACGTTCAAGAATTCCTTGATTCCCCTAAATACGGAGAACGATGGGCAAGGCACTGGCTGGACCTCGCTCGCTTCGGTGAAAGCAACGGATTTGAACGTGACAAAGCTCGCCCTGATGCCTGGCGTTATCGCGACTGGGTCATCAAAGCGTTTAACGAAAACATGCCCTACGATCAGTTTTGTCGACTTCAGATCGCCGGTGATTGCCTTCCCAAAGCAGGGACTGATGGAACGATCGCCACGGGCTTCCTTGTTGCGGGAGCATACGATGATGTAGGTCAAAGTCAGCAAAGTGCCGCCATGCGAGCAGTCGTCCGCCAAGATGAATTAGAAGATTATGTTGGCACCGTTAGCCAAGCTTTCCTAGGCCTGACAACAAATTGCGCACGTTGCCACGACCATAAATTCGATCCCATTCTGCAATCAGAGTACTACGCTTTGTGCGCAGCTTTAGATGGCGTGAAACCCGGACGGCGGAACGTTACACCTGCTGCTGTCATCGCAGAGACGGAAGAAGAGATCAGCCATCTCAAGCGTCAAATCGACGAAACCAGAACACGTCTGAACGAACTGGAAAGCACCATTCGACAAGAAGTGAGCAAGAAGCTTTCAAAAAAACAAGCACAACAAACCGCCGTCCTGCAGCCAGTCGCCCATTGGGATTTCAATAAGGACTTCAATGACACGCTGGGAACACTACACGGCAAAGCAGAGGGTGGAGCGTTTTTACAAGACGGAAAACTCATTCTCGACGGCAAACAGGCTCATGTCCTTACCGAGTCATTGAAACAACCCATTCAAGCAAAGACGTTAATCGCAAAGGTTTACCTTGGGGACCTTGAACAAGGAGGAGGTGCAGCAATTTCTTTGATTTCAGAGGCTTCCAAGCGTTTCGATGCCATCGTGTTCGGTGAACGCCAAGCGGGAAAGTGGATTGCGGGAAGCGAAAACTTTGTACGCACCACAGATGTATCAGCACCGGCTGAATTGCCTGAAAATGAATCCCGACAGCCAGTCCATATGGCAATCAGCTACCAAGCGGATGGCACCATTTCGCTTTACCGAAACGGCAAGGCTTACGGAGCTCCCTACAAGAGAGGCAATCCAATTTATTATCCTGAAAAAACCAGAATTGGATTCGGAATTCGTTTGCTACCTGTTGGTGGAAACCGGATGCTAACCGGACAGATCGAACACGCCAGTCTTTACGACCGTGCCCTCACTGCAGACGAAATCAAAAGCTTGGCGATGGGCCAGAACTTCATCCGCAATGAAGAACTTTCAGCAATGATTTCGAAGGAGCAGAACGCCTCACGCGAGCGGCTTCGAGACAAACGAAACCAATTGTTAAAGAAAAACATCCAATTGCGTAAGCAGTACGCGTACGCTGTTCAACCAAGACAGCCTCAACCAACGTATCGACTAATTCGCGGTAACACCGCTACACCGGCAGAGCTTGTGATACCAGCAGGAATCGCGAGTATTCAGGGGGTGAACCCATCGTTTCAACTGCCAGCCAATGCGTCTGACAAAGAACGGCGAAAGAAATTGGCTGAGTGGATCACAAATGAAAATAACCCTCTCTTCTCGCGGGTCATCGTGAATCGCATATGGCAACACCATTTCGGGACGGGGATCGTACGAACCCCCAGTGATTTCGGATTCACCGGAGGTAAACCCTCGCACCCTGAATTATTGGATTTCCTCGCCAATCATTTGATCAACTCGGGATGGAAGCTGAAGGAATTGCATCGACTCATCGTGACATCCAAGACATGGAAACAGGCAATAACCGAAAACACCCGCGGAAACCAAATCGACGTGGGCAATCGTCTGCTGTGGCGTGGCAACCGCAGCCGCCTGGATGCAGAATCCATTCGCGACTCAATTTTGCAGATGGCCGGACAATTGAATGAATCGGGTGGTGGGCCATCTTATCAGGATTTCCGAACCTTCAATTTCAACAGCCAGTTCTACGAAGTGCTTGATCGTGAGGGACCACAATATAATCGTCGTACCATCTATCGCATGATCATTCGTTCGGGGCGGCATCGTTTGCTTGATGCATTCGATTGTCCCGATCCCTCGGCAACGGCACCAAAACGAAGTCGCACGACAACTCCATTGCAATCACTTTCTTTGTTGAATCACCCATTTACCATACGAATGTCGGGTCATTTCGCGCATCGAGTACGGAACGAAGTGGGCCAACACCCGATTGATCAGGTGACTCGAGCAGTTCAATTGGCTTGGTTTCGATTACCAACGCTTGAGGAACGTGAAATTTTTACGACGTTCGTGAAAGAGCATGACCTCGAAGCACTTTGCCGGGCACTCATTAATAGCAACGAGTTTCTCTATGTCGACTGAAACCAAACTGAATCGTCGGTCTTGGCTATCATTCGCATCTAGTGGTGTAGGTAGCCTTGCCTTGGCAGATTTACTGAGCCGAGAATCACGCCTGCACGCAGCCGAAGTTCTACCTGAAGCATCAGATCCTGCACCACACCATGCCTCGCGGGCAAAGCGGGTGATTCACATTTGCATGTTTGGTGGGCTTAGTCAGGTTGACTCGTTTGACTACAAGCCGGAACTCTCAAAATTGCATGGCAAGTCACTTGCAAGTGAAGAGAAACCGGATGTGTTTTTTGGCAAAGTTGGCTTACTGAGAAAGAGCGATTGGAACTTCAAACAACGTGGGCAGAGTGGACTCTGGATATCTGACCTGTTCCCACATCTTGGGGAGGTTGCTGACGAATTGACGGTAGTCAATTCAATGTACGCCGAAACTTCCAATCACACTCCAGCAACATTCCAAGAAAACACCGGATTTCGACTGAATGGTTTTCCGACTTTTGGTGCGTGGATGTCCTATGGCATGGGAAGCGAAACAGACGAACTGCCGTCCTACCTCGTGATTCCCGATACGCGAGGTCTCCCAGCTGGGGGATCCATCAACTGGAGCAACGGCTTCCTGCCTGCTCGACACCAAGGTGTAATCATGCGCAGCAAAGGTAAGCCAGTTGACGACCTGTTTCCGCCCAAAAGTATCTCTGCTGATCTCGACATTGAAACACGACGCTTGCTGAATGGACTCAATCGAAGACATTTCAGCACGCGCAACACCGACGACGAACTCGCTGCCAGGATTGGAAGCTACGGCTTGGCCGCAAAAATGCAAATGGCAGTTCCTGAAGTTACCAACCTCAATCAAGAAACAACTGCAACACAGCGACTTTATGGTCTTGGAAACTCGGAAACCGAAGATTTTGGACGTAGTTGCCTACTAGCGCGTCGACTGCTGGAAAAAGGTGTACGATTCGTCCAACTCTATTCCGGTGGTGCCTTCGGTTCCCCCAGAATCAATTGGGATGGGCACGAAAACATGAGGCAGAACCATGGACGGGAAGCTGGCCGTGCAGATAAGCCTTTGGCCGGTCTGATTCAAGATCTTCGTCAACGAGGAATGCTGGACGACACACTCGTCATCTGTACTTCAGAATTTGGACGCACCCCTTTCACGCAATCGGCATCCGACCAACTCGGTATAGGTCGTGACCATAACCAAAATGGATTTTCGATCTGGATGGCAGGGGCGAAAATGCCAGGTGGGCGCACCTACGGATCCACTGATGAGATCGGCTGGCAAGCAACTGAAAAACGGACCAGCTGGCCAGACCTGCACGCGAACCTGTTGCACCTCCTAGGCATCGATCACGAACGCCTTTCCTACTACCACAATGGGATCCAACGGCGTCTTACCAATGTGCATGGATCAGTGCTGCCAGAATTGATCGGCTAGTTCACCATTGGATGCCCAAGGCCTCGATGTCATATTTTCAAGCAATGGATCGATCGATGGTGAAGCTTTATGGCGAAAATCGCGTCACATCAAGCGCAATAGCTGCCCGCTCCAAGTTGCATGACAACTCGTTCCTGCCATGAGTTACTGAAAATTTACCTGTCGCCTGTTCCGCTCTCGACCGCGGTTGGCCCAGAGGCAATGCCCCACCGAGGCGTGCAACAGACAATCACGGCCAAACATGGCGGTCCGAAGATGACGGTTCACCATGTGGCATCGTCGTCTGATGCGTCAAACGAACCGACAAAATACGCATTCCGATTGATAGCAAAGCCTGTGTCGATCGGTATTCACATGGGCCACCAAGCAGCACCGTGGGAACACCGGCGAAATGAAATCGGTCCGACAAATGTCTTCAAAGCCACAGGTGACCGTCGAAAACCCCCGTAATCATGGTTTTTAGTCAATTGTCGAGATCGAGTCCCTGCGCGATACAAGCCCATGTACAAGCACGCTAAAGCGGAAGCTTCGCCAATCTGCTGAGCGACTATTCACACTTCAAAACGACCTATCGGTGGTTCCGCCCGCGGATCTAAGATCAGGTCACACTGCGGGAAAGCCACTTGCCTTTCCTCTGGCCTCTACCATTCCGCGCGCACAGGCCTACACCTGACGGATTGGGCGATTCGCCAACAGGATGAACCATGCACGAACGAACTCAACGAACGACCGCAAGATTGCTGTTCGTGTTCTGCTGCGCGGTTCCTACTTGCTTTACATGCCTGTGCATATTGATGACTTGGACGCCATGGTACCACCACCGTGCCCTGCAAAGGCTTGAAACTGAGCTTTCCCTGACCACTGGTCTTACGATCGAAATTGAAGATTTTGAAAAGGCAACACCATCGAGTTACCGCTTACACGGTGTCACGATCAGAGAACCAGAAACGACGCATGAAATCGCTCGCATCCGCAAGATTGAACACGTGACCGAAGGTGGTGAAGTAACCATTCTTCTTCAACAGCCAGAGATCCAGGCAGCCGAACTCAAGGGAGTCTGGCAATTACTTCACCAGCGTTTCCTGTGCCGCCCTGATTTAACGGCAATGCCAGTACGGGCATCAGCCAATGACTTGACACTGCACAGTCGCACAGGAGCGCTGACATTGAAGGATATGGACGCGTGGATCGTTCCGCACGAGGATGCAGTGGAAGCGACCTTAGCCTGCCTTCCTGCCAACTCCCTTTACGATACGCCGATCAACATCATGGTGCGCCGCGACCGAGGTGGCAAACGTCCCGCAACCCGATGGTCACTCGATACCCGAGGCACTGCCCTACCCTGCTCTGCGATCGCAGACTTCTTGCCGGAAATGGAAAAGCTTGGCGTAAATGCCGAATTCTCTGGCACCATGACATGGCAGATCGAAAAAAACCACTGGTGGATTGATCTTGGTGGATCACGGTTCACCGAGATTGCGCTTGACCGGATATTCGAACGAAACTCTCATCGCCTTAGCGGCACCGCGACATTTGAGTTTGATCGCTGTCGTATTGACCCGCACTCGAGACGAAGCGACATATCAGGTTCCATGATTGCCAAAAATGGCCAGATGGGTCGTAGCCTGCTCATGGCTGCAAATCAGAATTGCGGGTTCGAGATTCGGCTTCAGGACCGCCTGATCGATCAATATGGCGACATTCCCTTCGACCTTCTAGGACTGGGATTCAATGTAAATAATGCACAAATCAATTTGACTGGAACTTGTCGTAATGAAGTAGGCTACGAAGGATTCCCTGCCAATGTAGCGCTATGTCTTGATGGATTTCCAATCGTATTTTCGACACCACAGACTCTAGACTCATTAAGTGTCCTGAACGTTGTCGCCCCCAACTACAGTGTCGCAGTGCCCATGTCTGATCAAACTGACTGGTTAATGAATATTTTGATTCCTCCCAGTCGACCAATGCCTACAAATCAGCCTCGCATTCGCTCCGCCAACAACTGGCATGGCGGCCCAACTATTTCACAACCCCAATGAACTTGCTTTCACAAATCTGCATTCTTTGCTGTCGCTTTGCTATAGACGCTCAACACCGTGATCATCCCACTCGCGGATTGGAAAAGTGTAACCCGGCAAATCAGTATCAATACTGGTGAAGGAAATTGGCGTTTCACCGCCACAACGGCCATGCTCTGAAACTCCCCAGCGGTGCAACCGGTAAGAAGGCTACCCCAACATCGCGGGATTGCCCCACTCAGCAACGCTACCAAAGCTCGACTGCTGCAAACCATCTGCACCGACTTCTTGACCGACATCACGGTTACCGCTCAGCAACAATAAGAGCGTGCAACGCAAACACGGCAATTCAGTC
>DOPG01000142.1:10184-25128 GCA_003513555.1 Rhodopirellula sp.
TCAACTTTCCATTGCTCAATGCCGTTCGCAAATAAGTACAAACGTTAACTCAGCAGCGACCTGGTGGGTCTAATGAGTTAACTTGGCGAGGCATCCGATCCGAATCGCACCCTGATCGATCGCAGGACCAGATCTGCGGTAATGAATGCGATTTGCAACAAGATATAAATGGATAGCCACATCAGGACACCGGATGTAAAGCCGTAACTGTGCATGCCGATGCCGAGTTCATTCGTACCAAACCAACTCCACGCGGTGACAATGTTGCCACCAATCGCCAAAACGGCAAATCCTCGTCCACTCACCATGCCATCCCACCGTGCATGCAGCATGAGTGCGTTCCAGATTACAATTAGCAAGGCTCCGTTCTCTTTTGGGTCCCAGCCCCAAAAACGGCCCCAACTGTCATCTGCCCAAAGTCCACCCAGGACGGTCCCGACAAAGCTGAACAGGATTCCAAAACAAGTGGCTCCGTAGATACAGCGGTAGACATCCCTCAGCTTTTTCTTCTCAACACCGACCCAGCCCGCTAGCAGATACCCGGCTCCCAATGTCCCAGCAACCAATGTCGCTACGTAACCCAACGACACGGTGATCACGTGCGTTGTCAGCCAGAACTGTGTGTCTAGCACCGCTTGCAAAACCGGCATGGTGTCGCCGGTATTCAGACCGTACGCAACCAACAGCGTCAATACACCGGCAGCTGAAGCCAACAAATTCCCGACACCATAGCGGAAGATTCTCTCGACCAACACACCAAACAACACAGCAGCCCAACCAATGAAGACTGCAGACGAATAAATATTGATCACAGGAGCACGGCCAGTGATGACAATCCGACAAGTTATCGCAACGGTATGCACGACCAAAGCAATTACTAACATGCCCCAAACAGCTTGACGCAACCGTGGTAGGTTCACAGCAAAGTAGACCAAGCCGAGAACCAGCGTGACCAAGTACAAGATCATCGCAACCCCTGTTGGCCACGAAGCTTGCATCCAGCGTTCAAGCGAAACCAGTCGCGGTGAGAAGCCCATGATCGGGTACAAGGACAAAGCAGCCGTATTTGCATCGACGGCCTCATTAAACACCTTAGGATCTTCCTCACCATAAGCCGAGATCATGTCACCAAAACTTGCAATTGCCTCAGAACGTTCAATATCGCCCTCGCCACCAGAATCAGCACGAGCCATCTTTTGAATTTCCTCAAAAAATGCAGCGGAAAACGCGATCCACTGTGGTTGATCAACTGTTTCGGCAGCGACCTCGGCATCCGGTGGAATGATTGCAGCCGCCCGCATGTTTTTCAGTCGGTCCATGTTCCTCGCAAGCTCTCGCATGGCAAACATTGCTCGCGTAGAAGCGTCCGAGGGTTGACCGGGTTGGAACATTTTGAACTCTGCCTCGCTCATCACCCTTGGGCTGGGGAACTGGAAAGCGGCAGCGGCAACTGTATATTCGCGGGTACGCCGATCAAGTTCCAACAGTTTTCGCTCTTTGAACGATTGTTCTGCTCCATCCTTGGCCCTTGCTTCATCGACGATTTTACTAACACGACCCCATTCACCCCGAATTTCTTCAAGTGAGTAGAGCTTACTTTTCCGCCTTGGCAGCTCAAATTCGCTTCGAACTTCCTCAGCATCAATTCGGAACATTCGAATTTTTTCAACATCTTTGCTGTTACTAGCAACTTCCATCAACCACTGCATTGCCGACAGGCTTTTGCCCTCCACTCGATCCTTGAGTTCGGAAGGTGCGCCTTCGAGTGGAATGGATTCTTTATTACTGATTGCCTTAACGGTCTGCCTTGCATAGGCATCCAGCGGCATGACCCGACCACCGTACTGTGCTGGGATCTTGCCAGCAGTATAAAAATCAAACTGGGTGTCGCGTTCCGCGGGCCGCATTTCATTTTTCAAGGCGGCCGTGGGCACGAGCATGGCCCCCGCCAGAAGGCCGAAACCGACGACACTTACTATCACTGGCCACCTGGAAGGCGGGCCTGAACTCCCAGCTTCAATTGCGGAAGCCTGCGTGTCCGATTTACGTGTCTCGCGTTCACGTCTTTTCAAAAAGCGGCTCAGCGTACCAAAAAAGTGTGCCAACATTCCGAGCGCAGTGATACTGCAAGCTAGATATGGAATCAGCCATCCCGAGTTCTGGACGACTTGTATGCCTGTCCTCTCTTTGCCATTAGGCAGGGGCGTATAACTGCTTTGATAAAAAGTTTCACCGCGATAACGCAGAGGGTTATTCATCCAGACTCGCTCACGGCGATCCTCGCCTGTCGCCTCGTCCACAATCCTAATGAATGATGAATAGTCTCGGGGCGTATCCGTCCCACTGTAATTGACTCGGCGAACGTCAACCAATTGAACCCAGTACGGTTTTACTTCCCGATGGAACTTCAAACCTATGTCGTAGGCAGTTCCACCCACCGTGACTGAGTCATAGCGATCTTCGCTTTCAGCATCGGCAAGCAGCATCACACGATCAGACAACCATTGGCTCACCAGAAAAACACCAAGCGACTCCCCTGTCTCTTTGTCAAGTAGATCGACGTAGGCAGATGCCAAATTCAAATCGCTGTCATTTCCACCAGACTTTCTGGCGCGAACAGCCTCCGCCTCCAATCCCCATCCGGCGGTTGCCAAGTTCTCACCCTGAGCGTTGCGAACGTTTGAATTTTCAAAAAACTCGATGACGCCAACATTCACTGGCAGCGACTCATCGCTAATCACCTCACCAGTCTCGGCAGCTGTTTTCAAACGACTTCCGGGAATCGCAATGACCTCGTCCCCAGCCTCGCCCCTGGCAATCAGATCCAATTCGATCAAATCGAGGTTTACAAGTGTGTTGGATGCCTCGCCCTCGACCAAGCTAAGCCTCTGCTCCAACTGACGATCGCCAAACGCGAATTGTCCAAACATCAGCAAGCCAACGCCCAGATGCAACAGGACATTTCCGCCCTGTTTGCCGAACACCATTAGACAACCAAGCAGCAGGATGATGCCCGCACCCAGTCCCTTGGCCAATTGCCATACGATTCGTAATCCCGGGTCACCAATACGGAAATCATCCGCGAGGGAATAGGCAACGAATGCACCAAGCAACGCTGCTAAACAAAAAGCCAAGATCTTCATCGTTCCCTGCGAAACTTGAACACCCGTGTAAACGCAGCCGAATGCCATGACAGTCAGGCTCGCCAACACTGAGGCCCACAGTGCTTCGTAGCTGATCGGGGGTGTGCCTTGCAGGCCCTCGCTACTGTGCCCTGCCGCTACGACAAAAAATGCCAAAAGCGATCCCAGAGTAATGAGCCCAACACCGGCAAGTAGCTGTGAGCCTTTTCCACTAACTCTAAACCGAGTTGCTTTGGCAGCCACGAGGTTGATCATTAGTAGCACGCCAATCAAGGCGCCGCCGGGGTATGGCATACTGCCGCGAATCGGGGTTTCATGCGGATAGAAGGCCTGTGGAAACAGATCATCAAAATACAGCATCGTGAACCAGCAGGTGAAATACCGCTGCTTGACCTCGAACATGTTCATTTCGTCCTGGGCCAGCGTGCCCACTAGTACAGTGACCAGTGATAAGGCAAACAGGACCACAGTGAATTTCAATGACCCGATCGCAGCAAAGACACCGAGCAGAGAGAAATTGCCTGCATTTTCTTTTGGGCCGCGGGCGGAGGCTACAATCGTCGACATAATTTCATCACGTTTCGAGTGCGAGCGAATCGTTTACAAATTCAACTTCAGAGATTTCAAGAACAGAGTGATCGCGTCATCCTGATTCTCGACTGTTTTTGCGGGACCGGTCATTTTGATGAACAGGCTTGACGCTCCGTCAGAACCGAGTGGGACGATGGTTGCATCAATAGCCAGTCTTGGGTCAGCATCCTTTTCAGACAGTAGTAGAAACCGTTTTCCCGGCTTACCAGCAACGGTCACCTCTTGAGCCTTTTCCAAGGCTTGATCCACAACCTCGTCTGCAACCGTCCCATTTCGGACTTGGCCCAACCATCTAGCTACATTTCCACGAAGATCGCCGCCCGCGGAAATGACGGTGATCTCGGCTGACTGATTCTCTGGCCCGACGTTGAAGGCAGCCAACCGCATGCTACTTGTTCTGCCATCTCGCCATCCTTGGGGACGCTGATAGGTAACAGCCTCAGCTTTGTTGCCAGCCTCTGTTCCAGAAGGTAAGCCGGACTGTTTCTGGCCAGCCATTGGCGTATTCACTGCTGGTAATTTGGCGTTACCACTGCCAGCTTCACCCGCCAAATCGACCCAAACCGAACCCTCATCTGCGGCTGCTACCCTAAGTGGCTGCCCACCTGCCCACTTTTCAGTTGAGGGAGGCAATCCCATCTGACCTCGCCAACGATTCACGTTCATATCAACTTGATCAGCCCATGGCTTATCCTGCTGACGGACGAGCTTAGAAACGCTGATATCCAAATCCCCTGCTGGTGTTACGACATCCAAGCTTGCGTAGCGGAACGGTCGTTCTCCACCGCGAGTCCAGCTTTCAGGAAGAGTATTCAAGTCGGGTACACCTTGCTCAAACTGAACGCCTTCAACAAAGTCACGAAAAGTTTTCGCTAGTGAAGCGACCGGTTCTTTTGCGCCTTTGACCTTGAAAAACCAAACGTCAGATCCCTTGGGCACCATCGCGGCCAGCATCCGCTCGTCAGAAGCGAGCCTGATGGTCGGGTTAACCGACTGCGAAGGAAGCGTTCCGGCAGAACTTGGCGGAGGCATACGATTCGCAAAAGGTGGAGACATCGAGTTGTTTCCTCCCGTTTCGCCAACAATGTCGACCCACACCGAATTTGGATCTGCGGATTCGACGGTAATCGCCTCACCACCCGCCCATTTCGCGTTGGACTTTGGCAACCCAAGTTGCCCCCGCCACCGGTTCACATTGTCTTGCACCTGTTCATCCCACGCATCGTCTCGCAGCGGCAAAGATGAGACGCTTATCCCGAGTTGTTTGTCGGGAGTCTCAACGTCCAACGTCGCGTAACGGAACGGCTTTTCTCCCCCACGCCGCCAACCAGTGGGCAAATCACCTAGTTTCGGAGAACCATCTTCGAACTCAATCCCCTCCACAAAGCTCCGGAACTCTTTACCAATCGAGTCCACTGCTCCCTCAGGACCGGTTACCTTGAAGAACCAAATCTCGTTCCCCTTGGGCAACATGGCTGCCAACATACGGTCCTTCCCAGGCACAAGTTTGGCGGGAAGCTTGGTCGGAACGGTGTAAGTCACGACTGGATCGAGGCGTTCACAACCGGCAAAGCCAGCCATGCAGCATACCAGTAGCACCAAACACCAGTTCCCACACCTGTATCGCGTTCGGCACATCTCGTATGACCAATGAAACAGATTCTGGAAGCTAAGGGTTGAGCCCAACATTTCTACCTATTCTTGCACGATCAAAACCTGCCAAACATGTCCTCTTTCCTGACCAAATCAGGAAAGCTCCACAACCGCGTTTCCGAAGCACCATAGAACAGCAGTTCAACGGCAGATTGGTGACATTGATCTGGAGAGAGACTCGACTGAGGAAGCCGAACACCGGAGGGTTAAGTTACTTACTTATTCATTAGTATAAAGCGCAATCCACTTTAGTTCGTACACAACATTATGCGGGGACGAGGGAATGTACGCATATATCCAATTATCGCGACACTTTGCCCCACGCGGAGGCAAATTCTCGGCTCCTTCAGGGCCCGGAGCCTCGTGCTCGGACTTGAAGCTCTCTTAAGACCCTGGCTTGCTGTCCAACCAACCGGTCAATGAATCGGTGAGCGAGCTAACGGGAGCGGCTGTTTCACTGTAGCTCCACATATTTTGCATGAGGTCGGTGACCAACATGCCACCGACGCTGAGTACCGCCAATACCATGCAAAGCGTGATGCACTGCATCAGCGTGAACGGCACTTCGAAAGCGTTATAGCCGCCGCTGGCACCACCGATGGCAGAAACAGCAGCAGCTTCATCTACCGAAATCCCTTCTTCTTCGGCGTCCATGCCCAAGACTTCAACGGCTTCGGCTTCGGCTGCGGCACCGAACATATCACCATCGTCAGCGACACCGGCATCGGCAAACTCGATTGGCTCACCAATCGCCTCTGATTCTTCGACTTCGATTACCTGAGAACCGCTTTCGAAGTCGGGTTCCAAACTTATTCCGGACGGCGAAAGTTGGAATTCTTCATCAGCTTGAAAGTCGACCATCGACCCGCTGCCGCCGCCACTGCTACCGCCCTCGGACATTTCCTGTCCGAGATCGAGTGCCGAGATACTGCTTCCTGCAAGATCCAATGGCTCGCTCTCTAGTGACAAGCCACTGTCAGACGGACTCATCAAATTGATCCCGCTGTCACCGGCAACAGAAATATCGCTACCCGCTCCGCTGATCACCAAATCGTCATCGTCGTCGGCAATGACAAGCTCATCATCAGCTAAAACGTCTCCCAAACTGGAGCCCAAGCCTGATCCGACTCCACTACCGAGTCCGGATCCCAGCAGACTGCCGCTATCTCCGGAAATCACACCACTGCCAGACTTTTCTGCTCCTAACAAGTCAAGTTCGCTTAAGACATCCGCTCCGCGCGAACCGGTCATCTCGGCTGGCTCATCCAAATCACTCATAAGTTCCAAACTGCTAACGCCTGCCGAACTGGCCTTCGATCCAGCTGGATCAATATCACTACCAAGAACGTCCATCGCACTATCTTCATCAGCACCGATCAGCTCTTCGCCACTGTCCTCGTCGGGCTCACCCGAAGCAAAGCTGAGATCGCTGCCTGCCTGCAGGCTCAACTCGCTTTCCAGATCCAGGATACTGCCGCTACCCTCACCTGCACCAACCTCAGGGGCGAGTACATCGGGGTGGGACTCAGAAATCTCTTTTAGCTCTTCGTCAGTAACCGGCCCTGTACTTCCGGCGTTGGGCTCAATGGCGAGATCAAGCTGCGCGGAATCGTGCATGATTGCAGGATCATTGAGCTGCAATTCAGCTGAATCGATCTCGAGCAAGTCTTCGGAGACCTCCAGATCACTTTCACCGGAAACGACTTGAACATCTGCATTGTCTCCTTGCGAAGCCACGAGATTGACATCGCTTCCGGGTCCGGAGGCAACGGGATCGCCTCCAATCCCTAAATCGCTTCCCTCGCCGTCGAGCAAATTACCATCTGCGATTTCATCGGCGAGGCGTCCAAGGTCATTGTCAGCGAATTTCCAACTCGCTCCATCACGAAAACCACGCACTTTACCTTGGCTACGCAAATCAACTAGTTGGTCAGCGGTGATTCCGAGCTTTTGGGCAGCTTCTTCTAACGATAGGTAGTTAGCCATTCGATCTTCGGCTCCGAGAGACCCTGATTATTCAGGATCATCGATTGGTAGTTGTGGACACGGGAAAAACGGACGTTGTTAACATACGTCATAGTTCACCCGCTGCAGCCCAACACCAACTACCCTCACCGTCGATTGATCTCACGAATCTCTTCAGGCAGTGGGGACGTGGCGTTAAGCTGCAATGAAAAATCAGCATCGATTGGACGACTGCTGACAAGCCGGACCTTCCCCGACCTGTCAATATGATACACGGCCATCCAAGCTTTGCCGGTATGAACTAGCGTAATTGTCTGAGTTCCCGAACTGTCAGAATGGGAAAATCCGATCATGTCGCCCGAGGCACCCACCCTTGCCACCGTTTCGGCGAGCGTTAGGTCGGAAAGTTCGGAATTTATCGGCAGTCCATGACTCTGAGGCGTCGGGTTCTGGCTCACCGCCACTGTCGCGATGCCAATCACCATCAAAAGCACCAATCCAGTGCGGATTATCCGGTTTCCTGCATCACTAGTCGCGACTTGGGTAGTTTCGACCATTTCGGCGTTCATCATCACAAATGCTCCAATTCCTGCAGAACACGGGCAATTACACGCCATTTTGCCAAGCGAAAACGACTGTACGAGCCCGAAATCAAATTCCGCCTAATCCTACGAAGATGCCCGAATTCGCCGCAATATGAACTCAGTTGGCCTGCTGCAGAGCGATCTGGCCCTCTCCCGGAGTCTGCGTTGCGGTGAACGCTTGCTTCAACCTGCTCCCGGGCGAGATGGTAATTTCTGACGATGGGATCAAGTTTCGGGGTCCTGACGGTCGATTCGATTACCTAGGGGCGCTGTCCTCCCGCAGCAGGTCTCGCTAACGGCGTAGCGACACCTGCATTTGCATGGCCGATCAGGTTGGCCACTTGCGGGCTCGCCCCAGAAAGAAAATCCCCAGAGAGGTTGACCGTGGGAAATGACGTAAAAAGTAAAGGTTTTGAGCCCAACATCAGGCCTTCGAAGACCTCCGCGGGCGAAGAGTCCACCAGACCGCCTGGGTCTCAAACCGCTAGTAATGCAGCGTTGGCAACCCTCACGGGTACTGCCCTGAACGCAGGCTTCTACAGCTTGGTCTACGCGACTTCCTGGCAACCTCTGCAGCGATACTTCCTCGGGCATCCCGTCGCAATCGCGGCGACCATCCTGTTTTGGTTCGCCGTCGCCGTGCTGTTCACAAAATGGCTTGATGTGCTTACGCAGGTCAAGCAATTGGACGCGATTCGAGACGAAGATCTACTGCCGCCGACATGCGAAGAATCCCCAGCCGACCGCTGGCTGACCGATAACGATGCAGGCTTCGTTTCAAAACGATGGCTGAAGGAGCTCCGTCGATTACCGTCTAAAACACGGAACAATCGACTAGTGTCAAGGCTCGAGGAATTATTGACACGTCAATCCCAGCGTGGAACAACAAAACATCTAGCTGACGATCTCAGAGAGCTTGCGGGGCGTGATGCGGATGTTGCCCACGACTCGTTGGGTCTTGTGAGAATCATCATTTGGGCCATCCCGATGCTCGGTTTTCTTGGAACTGTGATCGGTATTACGCAAACTTTGGGCGGGCTCGACTTTGCCAACGGCAGCGCCGCTGTGGAAAACCTGAAGAGCGGTCTATACGTCGCATTTGACACAACCGCCTTGGGACTTGTGTTGTCTGTGGTTGCGATCTTTGTGCAATTTCCCATCGAACGTGGTGAGCAGCAACTGTTAGCAGATATTGATGCCCGGGTCGGCCATCTCGTCTCTGCCAGCCTGCCCAGCGATGAAACATCCGACAATCAGACAGCGTTAATCGCTGATTTGTGTCGGGGCGTACAAGCTGCAGTTGCTGAATCGCTGGACAACCAGACGCGTCTCTGGGCGAAAACCATCGATGAAGCTCAGGAGCACTGGCAGCAAGTTCAGCAAGACAATGCCAACAAGATAAGTGAAGCACTCGAACGCACGCTCCTGCCTGCCTTAGACAATCACGCAGCGAATATCGCTGGATCCTCGGAAAACGTTAGCACACAGATCGTCAGTGAGTGCAATCGTTGGCATGACCTGATGACGACCAGTCATCAAGCATCCACGCAAACACACGAACAAATTTCTCGTCAATTGCTAAGTGATATCGAGACCCAATTATCCCCAGCCCTCAATAAGCACGCCGACGCACTCAAGACAGTGACCGACAACTCTTCGATTCAATTTGATGAGCAACTCAAGCATCAGGCGGGTGTACTCACACAGCACTCTGACCAGTTGAAAACCATCCTCAACGCCCTTTCCCAGCAGTACGAGAACCTTGCAGAAACCCAAGGCAGTGCCGACGCTGTGACGATGCTGCAAAAATCTCTTGACTCAAATCTGCAAAGACTTGTTGCCACCAATGCATCTGTCGATCGAAGCGTTGCAGCAGCTGGGGGAGATGGGATGGCAGATGCCATGAGAATTCTGGCTCGTGCCGTCGACGTGTTATCCAGTCGGATAGCAACTCCCAGCCATTCAGCTGATCATTCTTCGTCAAGGCAGGCAGCATGAGTCGGCGAGATCGCAAAGGGCTATCACCATCATTGTTCCCTTTTTTGGCGGTACTCGTTTGCACCCTTGGAACACTGATTCTGCTACTCGCATTGGTTGCTCAAAACGCTACCAATGCAGCTGAACAAACAGCACGCAAGCAAGTACCGAATCCCAAAGCGCAGATGAGCGAAGGTCTTTCTGTCAGCGATGTTGATGCACTTCTTGAAGAACAGGTATTCCGTGTCAAGGAGTTAGTTTCCTTTCGTGAGGAACAAACCGAAGAGCTGGGCGAACGCCGTGATGCTCTCACGTATATTGAAGAGCAATTGGCAAGCACGCGTGAGAGATTGAATCAACTCAACGACGAAATCGCCCGCTTGAATGATGAATCCGCTGAGACCGCGGAAATCGATCAGCAAATGCTGAAAACCGTCCAGCAACAGGTTGATACAGAAAAGCAAACGCTTGCGAAGTTACGCGAGAAAGCTGAAAACCAAACACCTCGCATCGTCATTGTTCCACACAAAGGTCCCAATGGTACAGACCGACGCCCCATCTATCTGGAATGCACCAGCGAAGGATTGACGATTTTCCCAGAGGGGAATCGAATCACACTCGAAGAACTTGAGAGAGCAGCGGAGTCCACCAACCCGCTGGATGCCGCCTTACGCACCATCCGGCTTCATGCTTTGGGGCAGTACAGCGATGCCGCCCCGCCCTACCCTCTTCTGGTTGTCCGACCGGATGGAATCGAGGCCTATGCCGCCGCCCGCGGCGCGATGCGAGACTGGGACGACCAGTTTGGATATGAACTTGTGCCCGCTGGCATTCAACTTGCGCACGCTCACCCAGATCCTGTTCTAAAGCAGAAAGTCGACTTGGTAATTCGCCAAGCAGCCGCGCAACAACGCAATATAAAATCCTATGCTGGAACTAACGGAGGTGGTACCCCTGGGTATTCGCAAAGTGCTGTTACCAACGCACAAAACAATAACCGACGGCTGCCTGTTTTATCGGCCGCATCCATGGATCGTGAAGGAAGAGCAAATGGCTTTCGGTCTCAGAACGAACCGACAACTGCTGCAGGTGCTCAAAATGTTTATCCGAGCAGATCTGGCTACGGCAATTCCGGGTATCAAGCCCGTTCAAGCTATGCTAATCGGGTCCTTGCTGCCACACAGGGGCGAATAGATGCTGGAGATGAAGCAAGGCAATGGGCAGAAAAAATCCAGTCGGCAGCCAATGAGATGGAACACGTCTCCAAGAGTGGAAGATTTCGACGAGAGTCAGGTTCGTTGCTTCCCGCCAACTCTACCAAAGGACTTGGCAACTCGGACACGATGTCGTCAACAAGTGCAGGAGCATTTGAAGACTCTCTAACAAACCCCGGTGAACAAAATAAGAATACAGCTACGGCTAATGCTCGCGAGTCAAAATCAGGGAAAAAATCACCGTATGGTTCTGCTGAACACTCGAATGGCAACGAGGGAGTCACTACCAATCGTGAAGCGTTGGCTGACCAAGGTGCCGGTGAAACAGACTCGCAGCTCACGCAAACAAGTCAAGGTGGCCAAGGCGGAACCCAAACGTCGGGCGGTCAATTCGACCAGCAACCACAACCTGCTGCTTCCCAGCAGCAACCCAATTCGCAACCGTCTCCTCCAACAGCAATAAAAAACAGCCAGCGAGTTCCATTACGGCGAGAAGGCAGAAATTGGGCGATACCAAAACGTATGGTTGGTATGCAGGGCAACGCCATTGTCCGGGCAATCCGCATCGAGTGTCACTCCGACCACTTTGTGCTGCTTGCATCCGGGGCAGCGGGCAGCACCGAGGTGTTTGGGTTTAATGGTGGAAATGCCAATCTCAATCAAGCGACGTTACAACTGGCTGCTGCCGTTCGCGAAAGAATCGAACGTTGGGGTCCTGCATTACCTGGCGGACGTTGGGAACCACAACTGCATGTGATCATCATGCCGGGAAGTGAGCGTCGATATAGCGAACTGCAGGAAAGTTTTCGCGGAAGCGGCATCGAAGTCACCGGGAGGCGTTTGCAATGAGTCAGCACCGCAAGAAAAGAACAATTCTCGAGATGGGACACGATGCGTTTCTTGACATCGTTGCCAACCTTGTGGGCATTTTAATCATTCTGGTCGTGATTTTGGGCGCACAATCCACGGCTGTGATTGAGGAAATGCAAGATCATGTCGAGCAGGAGTACGAAAATGAATCGAGCCTTGCCTCTGAAGAGCAAATATCCGAATTGGCTGCCTACTCAATGAAAGCAGCGAGTGCTCAAGCTGATTCACAACGTTTGGAAAACAGCATCCGTGAACACGATGCCAAAATAAAACGCCGTCAACAGCAGCGAGCATTAATGCTGGACCTACTGGCCGAGGTAGAAAACGCTTGGGAAGCAAAAAAGAAAGACCTCGATGCACAGGCTGTTCAAAATGCTCAGCGAGTCACCGAGTTCAAATCCGCACAAAAACAATTAGAGCAGTTGGTTGGCGCACGGCAGCATCTGCAAAATCAGCCGGCACCTATTGTTGCTGTCGAACATCTACCCACCCCGATGGCAAAAACCGTATTCGGTGATGAAATTCATTTCCGCCTTAAAGAAAACCGTCTTTCCATTGTTCCGATCAAGCAGCTTCTCGATGAAATCAAACGGGATTTCGAAAGGATGGCTGCTGGTGCTCGCAACGGGCAGACCGAATCCGCGGTAGGCCCCATTCGCGGCTTCGTAGCAAAATACCGCATGAACAAGGGCCGCGAAATGATCTCACGTGGCGGACAGCTCCAAATGGCAACTCGAATTCAGTTGACTGGCATGACCGTTGAGCCACTCCAAACACCGCACGGTCAAACACTCGAAAAAGTCCTATCCAACAGTAGTGAACTCGATATTGAACTGGCCGGGCGCGACCCCAATGCGACCACGATTACCGTATGGGTGTATCCCAATAGCTTTGCTGCGTTTCGAAAACTGAAGGAACATCTTTACGCTCGGGGCTTTGCGACGGCGGCTCGCCCCCTCCCACTTGGACAGGAAATCACTGGTGGACCGCAGGGTTCAAGGTCTCGGGCCCAATAGCTCCAGCGAAGAGTAACTGCAGTAATAAGCCGCTATCAGAACGGGCAACTCGCGCACAGCACACCCGCCACTCCGCAAATCTCGTGCGTTACTCAAATCGCGACTTCTACACTTGGCTGAAACAGAACCGCAGCAGCGATTCTCGACGAATGCGGCGCGGCGTTGCATCAAACGCTCTTGCATTCGTGTTTCAACCGAATGCTAAAAATCACTCGCAATGCAAAAAGTACTATGCTTGTTTGCTTCGTGTGATTTCCTGTCTTGCCCAGGCGCATGCCCCCAGAACACCAGCATCATCACCTAAATTGGCTGCCACCACATCGAACCGATCACGATAGACACTCATGACGTTTTTTCGTGCGGTCTCGCGAACTGTACCCACCATCAGATCTTCCATCGCTTCCACCAAGCCACCACCAAGAACAATCTTGTCAGGTGCCAGCAGGTGAACAATATTGACCACCGCCAAACCGATTGCGGTTGCTGCCTCCTCAACTAGATCCTGGATAACTTTATCACCATTGGCAATTGAATTTGCGAGAGCGCCGCTTCGGATCTCGGCGAGATCAGTCCCAACTGTTTTTGCCAAATAAGGAGCATCCCCGCGGTGAGCCGCCTTGGCCGCTTCTGCAGCAATGGTCAAGCGACTGCCTTCGGCCTCCACTGTTCCGGGTAATTTATAGCCACTGGATCTGCTACTGCTACTGATCCGTGTATGCCCGACTTCCATACAACTGACGCCGGCACCCTGCAAAATACGGCCTTCGTAAACACAACCACCACCGACACCAGTACCAGGAAAAATCCCCACTACGCAACGCGAATCCTTAGCGGCGCCAAATTGGTATTCCCCAAACACGCCCGCATCAACATCGTTGACGACTCGCACCGGACAACCAAATTCTTTTTTTAAACTCTTACCAATCTCTACATCATCCCAGCCCAAATTTGGGGTAGTTAAAATACAGCCAGTATCCAAGTCTATCGGACCAGGGCATCCAATCCCGATACCTGCAATGCGTTCCGAGTCAATTTCGCATTCCTCGAGCAAACGATGAATCGTGGTAATGATTCGTTGCACACCACTTTCCGCGCCTTCCCGACCTCGTGTCTTTCGGCGTCGCCGACCGACCACCTTCCAATCGTTTTGGTACGCAATCGTTAGCATCTTGGTGCCACCAAGATCGAATCCAATCCAAACGTCTTTTTCCGTTGCAGCCATCAGTTCTGTTTTACCTTCGAAAAAATCAGCGAGTAGACGCAATTGATACCCTAAGGAAATTTCCCCATCACGCCGGAAGATCCAACCGCCTGTCGGCAAAGCAGACCGCATCACCCAGCTGCATTCAACCCGTCTGACCATGGCAGGCGTGAAGCCCGCCCCACCACAAAAAGAGCAAAAAACGAAGGTCACAGCATCACGAGTCCGTACATTCTGAGCAGAAATGCAAACTAGCAGCGGTTTCAGCATGTCCCATGCTGTCAAACCAGTTACCGATCGCCTAAGAATGTGCTGCCATCCATCGGAAATTTTGTCGAGGCTGAAATAATCGTCTGTGGCAGCGCATCCTTGTTAATGGCCAAAGAAAAGATGACTCCGGACCCCTCCCTACCAGCAAACGAAAATCTCACCGCTGAGACAGCGACTGAGGGAATCGCGCGTAGGCGGAAGGAATTCGATGAGACAAAGGTGGGTTTAAGGTTTTTTCTAAGCAAGCGACTACCCCAAGACTCAGATGTTGACGACTGCCTTCAAGTGGTTTTTGTCAAACTGATGGAAAAAGGCGGTGAAGTTGCTCCACCAGCACTGCGATCGTGGCTATACCGAGTTGCCTCGAATGAATCAGCAAGATTATGGCGAACGAAGGCAGCGACCGAAAAGATGTATCAAAAGCACGGGGGAGTTGGAGTGACCGCTCCGGATCCAACCG
>DOPG01000318.1 GCA_003513555.1 Rhodopirellula sp.
TCGATGTTCCGCAAGCAAGCAATGTGCAGTGATGATGTTCCGGACTCACGCGTTGTGCAGTGGCAACAAAACTGGCTCGACGACCTTTCGCTTCAGGAGATTCGATGCCATGGGTATCGATGGACCAGGCGTGTCACCAGAAAAATCAACCAAACTATTGCGTCTGCCCCTTCTCCAGTTCAGCCACCCTCAATGCTTCAACAAGCTTTTGAATCTGATCGACCGTCAGCTGTTCCGCACGCTGGTTGGCATCGTGTCCGAGTGTCATCAGCACTTGATCAACTTCCGCTTTATGCAACCGGTCCTTCATAGCACTGATAACGACGCTACGCAAAAACTTGCGACGATGAAAGAATAACGCTCGTACGGTTTGATGGAAGTATTTCAAGTCAGCAAACGCAGCCAAACGTTCTCGCGCGAGGTCAATCCGCAAGACAGCCGAATGTACTTTTGGCCTCGGCCAAAAAACCGTGGGCGGAAGCACACGAACAATTTCGCAATCACAAATCGACTGAATCCATACACTCAAGGCGCCATAATCTTTATTACCCGGCGCAGCAACGATGCGGTCACCCAATTCCTTCTGAATGGTGACCACCATCGAGTCAGGTGCTGGCGTCTCATGCAGCAGGTTACTGATGATCGGTGTGGCGACGTTGTACGGAAGGTTGGCGACAAGCAAAAAACGCGCATTCCCGCCAATGGTTTCCATGGCCCCTCGAATCTGCCCCATCAAATCATCACGGAGCGAATTCTTATTTCTTAATGCATCACCATGAATCAAACGCACGTTGGCTCTTCCCTCAAGCTCCTCGCTTGCCAGTTGGTGCAAGTTGGCATCGATCTCGACGCTGAGTACAGCACCGGCACGATCGGACAAACGACTGGTCAGCGAACCAACGCCCGTTCCAACCTCCAGCACCACGTCTGTTTTACAAAGAGTTGCAGAATCAGCGATCAAGTCGATCAGATTCAAGTCGATCAGGAAATTCTGTCCAAACCGGGAAACGGGCCTGAGGCCAGCAGCGGCCAGACGTTTGGAAAGATACGTGGCGGTTTGACGAGGTTGGTTCAAGCGAGATGCCGGTAAGGGAAAAGTGAAGCGGTGAAATAAGTTGGGTGGTGAAAAAAAAGTTGTGCCCCGAAACCAGCGCTTCAGGACCCGCTGGCAAATCCCAGCGAACGCTCAACGTACTTGGCAAGCACATCTGTTTCCAGATTGACTGCATCACCAATTTTTCTGATCCCCAGCGTGGTGACTTCCAGCGTGTGCGGAATCAGTGCCACAGTGAAGGATTCTTCATCGGCATCGACAACCGTCAAACTGATCCCGTCAATCGCAATACTGCCCTTGGCAGCGACTTGCGAAGCAAGACGCTTGGGCATCTGAAATCGCAGGTGAGCCCATGGCGGATCTTCCCGCCTTTCCAATAATTGGCCGAGTCCATCAATATGACCGGCGACATAGTGTCCGCCCAGCCTATCGCCCACTGCCAGCGATCGCTCCAGATTAACCCCCGAGTGAATCCCCAGGCTACCCAAGTTGGTTCGCGAGAGCGTTTCTTCACCCGCCTCGAAATCAAGTCTGGTCCCACTGATCGCAATCACCGTCAAACAGCATCCATTGATGGAAATACTGTCCCCAATCGATGCATCGTCAGCCAACTTGCCCGCCTCAATCGTGAAGCGTCGTCCGGGCGGTTGTTCCATCACCGCTGCTATTTTGCCGATAGCTTCGACCAATCCTGTAAACATTCACTACCACCTAGGGGTAAAAGATCCCACGAAAAAGCCCATTAGCGGACAAAATACCAACGCAAGGCCGTTTAAGGGCAGATAGGGCTACCTGAAAACGGTTGGCGGGTAGCCACTGAAACGTGCATTGAACAAAATGCCGGCCAACAACACAACGTAACCAACAGTCAATTCATTATCTCGAAGAGGTTCTCATGACGCTGATCGAAGCCATTCACGCCCGCCAAATCCTTGATAGCCGGGGCAATCCCACCGTGGAAGCGGAAGTCCTGCTCAGCGACGGCAGCCACGGCCGAGCAGCTGTTCCCAGTGGAGCCAGCACAGGCGTTCACGAGGCTTGGGAACTGCGGGACGGTGACAAGTCCATTTACATGGGCAAAGGTGTTCAAACCGCAGTCAGCAACGTCAATGACAAGATCGCCGATGCTTTGCAGGGAATGGACGCAACCGATCAAGCTGGCATCGACGCGGCCATGATCGAACTCGATGGCACTCCCAACAAAAAAGAGCTGGGAGCCAACGCTATTCTCAGCGTGTCGCTCGCCACGGCACACGCGGCCGCAAGTTGCACCGGGCAACCGCTGTACCGGTACCTTGGGGGCGCAGGTGCTCGACTGTTGCCTGCCCCAATGATGAACATCATCAACGGCGGCGAACATGCCGACAATTCCGTCGACATTCAGGAATTCATGGTCATGCCACTCGGCTTCGAGCGTTTTAGTGACGCTTTGCGAGCCGGCACCGAGGTGTTCCACAATCTCAAGAAGGTGCTCTCAAGCAAGGGCTACAACACAGCGGTAGGTGATGAGGGAGGCTTTGCTCCCGACCTGAAAAGCAACCAGGAAGCACTCGATGTCATCCTGCAAGCAATTGATCAAGCCGGCTACAAAGCCGGAGAACAGATTTGGATCGCCTTGGACGCAGCTTCCACCGAGTTTTACGATGCCAATTCGGCTAAGTACTCGATCGACGGGCAGCAGTTGTCTGGTGATGAAATGGTCGACTTCATGGCTGACTGGTGTTCCAAATACCCAATCTGCAGCATCGAAGATGGCTGTGCTGAAGACGACTGGGATACATGGAAAAAGCTGACCGACAAGTTAGGTGATAAGGTTCAATTGGTTGGCGACGACCTGTTCGTCACCAACGTGGAACGCTTGCAGCGTGGTATCGATGAAGGGATTGCGAATAGTATTCTCATCAAAGTGAATCAAATCGGCACCCTGACCGAGACGATTGACTCGATCCAATTGGCAGCCCGCCACAACTACACTTCCGTGTCCAGTCATCGTAGCGGCGAAACAGAAGACTCGACGATCGCAGACCTTGCCGTAGCAATGTCCACCGGTCAAATAAAAACCGGCTCCGCGAGCCGCAGCGACCGCATGGCAAAGTACAATCAGCTCTTGAGAATCGAAGAGATGCTCGGTGACACTGCCCTTTACGGTGGACCACTTTTCCCACAAAAGTGATCGATCAAGCCGGAAATTTGGCTGATGGCGTTGCCAGCGTTGATTGTCCCGAATCGCGACCGGAGAGCTGAACGCCAATGTTTCGACTGCTTGCCGAAGAACCGCTCATCGTCTCCCTGATGCTGGGGGCGATGGGCTTCGGATTACTCTATGGCTGGCTTAGAAGTGGCAACAAAAAGATCGCCCTTACCGGACTCGTTTTCGTCGCCCTGATTCCTCTGGCCTGGTTCATCGCGAACCGGGTGGAAACCGACCGCGAGCACATCCAACGTCTCCTCCATGCGCTCGCTGACGCGGTCCAACGCAACGATCACGACACCGCTGTCGCCGCCATTGCAAATCCCGAACTTGAAGAACGCGCCAGACGCGAATTGCAGAACTGGACATTCGACCTCGCCAAAGTTACACAGATCAACAAGATCCGTGTGATCGAAGACACCTTTCCACCGCAAGCTGACATTGAGATGATGGTTAAGGTCAAGGTTAGCGGACGAGGATCGAATGCCATCCAGAACGCTCAAATCCCCAGAAAGCTTTTGTTAACGATGGAAAAAGAAGGGGATGATTGGCTGATCACCGAATATCAACACCTGCCAATCCTTGGCGGTCCCGACAAGTACAGCACGTACGGTGGTGGCCAACCCGCCCAGGGAAACTGAGGCCTCAAACAGAGGCCCCATAACCCCGCCCTTCGATGGGTTGGTTTCCGATTCTAGATTGAGTGGCTGACCACCGCGCGATCTCTATTCAACTCCTCGCTGCTGGTCAAAATACCACACCCCCCTCCATTGCTCCTTTCGAAACTGCGGCATGTTCATCACACTCGACGGCATTGACGGTGTTGGAAAGTCAACTCAAATCGAGCGACTCATCAGCTACCTCGAACAACAGGGCCATGAAACTCTTCTGGTTCGTGATCCCGGAACGACAGAAATTGGCGCGAAACTGCGACAAATTCTGCTCGCGAGTGACCTGGAGCTTCATCGACGGACCGAAGCGATGTTGTTCATGGCCAGTCGCTGTGAAATGGTGGAAACGATCCTTCGCCCAGCTCTCGCCGATGGTAAGACGGTTGTTTCCGACCGATTCCTGCTTGCCAACGTGGTCTACCAAAGCGTCGGAGGCCAGGTCTCGCCAGATTTGCTATGGCAAATGGGACGCCTCGCCAATGGTGGATTGGTTCCTGATCTGACAATCCTGCTCGACATGCCTGCCAAACATTCAATGGAACGAATCGGCAACGAAACAGACCGCATGGAAAGTCGAGGGGTCGAATACATGGAGGCCGTTCGCCAAGCATTTCTGGAGCAATTACCACACAGCAGCCCATCGACTGAAATCATCAACGCAAACCAATCCCCCGAAGAGGTTAGTCGTGAGATGTTGGAGAACGTTGCTGCGGTCCTGAGCTAGCAGCGTTGTAAGCTTGATCGCTTAACTCAGGATCTGCTGCACCACTTTGCCCTCAACATCGGTCAAGCGGTACTGGCGTCCTTGATATCGGAATGTCAATCTCTCGTGATTCATTCCCAACAAATGCAGCAAAGTAGCATTGAAGTCGTGCACATGCACTGGATTCTCAGCAATGGTGTAGCCCAGATCATCGGTTTCGCCGAAGCTCATGCCGCCTTTGGTACCACCACCCGCGACCCACACTGTAAAAGCATCTTTGTGATGATCACGGCCCGCCTTATCTACTTTTTTGGTTCCCTGAGCGAACGGCGTCCTGCCGAACTCGGACGACCACACTACTACAGTTGAATCCAGTAAACCTCTTTGGCGTAAATCACGAATCAACGCGGCCACTGGTTGATCAACTTGCTTGGCTTTCTTGGCAACATTTGAGAATACGGAGTTGTGCGAATCCCAACCTTGGTCGAACAGTTGCACAAACCTCACCCCACGTTCGACCAATCGTCGCGCTAGCAGGCAATTATTGGCAAAGCTGTTCTTACCAGGCTGTGTGCCATAGGACTCATGTACCGCCTTCGACTCCGAAGAAATGTCCATTAATTCTGGCACAGATGTTTGCATTCGATACGCCAATTCGTACTGACTGATGCGAGTGGCAATCTCGGGATCCCCCACGTCTGCCAACTGGGCCTGATTCATTGCATTGACCGTATCAATGATCCGTTTGCGTGAACTCGGTTCAACACCTTTGGGGTTGGACAGGAACAACACCGGATCGCCTTGAGAGCGAAACTCTACGCCCTGATAAACACTCGGCAAGAATCCGCTTCCCCAAGCCGGACTACCAGCCCCCAAAACATTCCCTGTGATCAGAACAACGAACCCCGGTAAATTTTCGTTCTCAGACCCAAGGCCGTAGTTCACCCATGAACCAACGCTAGGCCTCCCAAACTGACCAAAACCACTCAGCATGAACATCTGAGCCGGACCATGATTGAACTCATTGGTGTGTAGCGACTTGATGAGTGTCAATTCATCCGCAACACCTTGCAAATTCGGTAACAGGTTTGAGATGGGCAAACCAGAATCACCTGAACGCGTGAATCGGTGCTTCGCGTTATCAGGCGTCCCCAGAAGCGTTGGAAGATCTCGCACAAAAGCGAACTTCCCGGCTTCGAACAATTCCTGAGGGCAGTCTTCACCAGAGCGTTTCTGCAATTCCGGCTTCAAATCGAATAGATCCAGGTGACTGGGAGCGCCCACCATATGCAGATAGATAACATTTTTGATCTTAGCGGGAAAATGCGGCTGATGAGCACCGGAGCCTTCCTGTTGCCCGACGCTGGCCACCGGTGGGTCCGCACCAGCTTGTCGCAGCAACTGAGTGAGTGCGATTCCCCCCAGCCCAAACCCCGCTCGCTGAAACAGAGCTCTTCTTCCCAATGAGGTTGGTAATACGTTCATGACTCTTAGGAAGCTCACTGATTCATGGTTTCATCGAGATTCAAAATCGCATTCGCAACAGCAAACCAAGCTGCCAATTCCTGCATGTCGTTCGATCGCAATTTTAACGCGGGAACAGAGGTCATAGTCCTTGCTTTGACTAGTTGTGCCTGATCCTGCAAAACACGACGTTCAGTCGTCAACAAGTCCAGAAGGATCTGCTGTTCGTGATCTTCTGCATCTCTGGAAACAGCCAATTTCATTGCATATCGAACTCGCTCCCGATCATCAGTGGAAGGCGATTCACTCAGGATCCTATCGGCCAGCGCCAAGGCCATTTCCACAAAAGCTGGATCATTCAAAAGCGTAAGCGCTTGCAGCGGGGTGTTACTTCGCCCACGGTTAACCGTACATGTACCACGATCTGGCGCATCAAAATTGATAAAGCTGGGGTAAGGTGCTGCTCGCTTCCAGACCACATAGGCGCCACGCCGAAAGCGATCCTCGTCTTTCGCTGCGACCCATTTTGGTTGATTACGCCCAACACTGCGCCAAATTCTTTCTGGCTGGTACGGCATGATCGGTGGGCCATACATTTTTTCTGAAAGCAATCCACTGATTGCCAAAGCGTTATCCCGAATCATTTCAGCAGGCAGCCGAAATCGCGGACCTCGCGAAAGGTATCGATTCACCGGGTCTTTCGACACTGATATCGCGGTCAATTGTGCCGATCGCTGGAACGCCGCCGAAGTGACTATCAGTTTATGCAGATGCTTCATCGACCACCCTGATTCAATCAGTTCACTGGCCAGCCAATCCAACAATTCGGGATGACTGGGCAATTCGGATTGCGTACCAAAATCCTCCAGCGTCGGCACAAGTCCAGTTCCAAACAGTTGAGCCCACCATCGATTCACTGTAACACGAGCCAACAGAGGATTCTCTGTCGATGTCAACCAACGGGCCAGCTCCAAGCGATCGCCAGTCGTCTCGATCGTACTGTCACGTGGGAAGGTCGCGGGCGTCCTTGGCTGCACCTTATCCACTAGAGCTTCGTAGTTACCACGCAGCATCACAAAGGACTCACGGCGATTTTCCAGTTCCCTCATCACTAATGTCGTCTCAGGCATCAACCCTGC
>DOPG01000213.1:0-7713 GCA_003513555.1 Rhodopirellula sp.
TCGGCCTCAGCACCGGTCGACAATCAAGCAATGAGGCTAAAAAGCGTAGTTGTCCTGAGGTCACTTCATACCCACTGCATACCCACTGCCAACGCTTTACCGTCCGTTACCCGGTGAATTCACACCCTTTTTCCGAGCTATCCCCCCTTACTGGCCGGTCAGTCCCGAAAATCCGTCAAAATCGCAGACTCGATGATAGTGCTACAAGCGTGGGACATTGTCTCGGGACGTTTTGCTTCTCAATTTTTCGGCTCAGGCATTAAATAAACGGCATAAACGCGCGCGACATCACCCATATAATTCACCGCTGCGTCTTTGGCGGCCAAATCCAAATAGCGTTTTGCCTTCGGACGGTCGCCTGCGGCATCAGCATAGAGCCCCAAATAGAAGTTTCCATAGAAGTCTGCAGACTCGCGAAGTCGCGTATTAACCGGAAAGCTCTCCATCTTCGAGATCACTTTCTCCGTATCGCCCGTACTGAGCATTTGCAACACCTCTTCCATCGGTGCGCGTGGATCATTGGGAGCAGGCAAGACCAAAGTCTTGGCTTTTTCAAATGACTGCGCCTTGGCTACACAGAGAAAATGCCAAGCCGCATTTTCAACATCATTGGGATTGACCTCGCGATGCACCTCAAATTGTTTGACGCCACGCTTGTAGTCACGGGCAAAATACAGTGCGATTCCACGTTGCCACAGCCCGGCCAGAGCATTCGGCTCAAGTTTCAGATAACGATCAAAAAAATACACAGCTTGCTTGGACTTACCGCCTCGCAAATAAACATCGCCCGCTAGCCGTAAAGTCGAGGGATCATTGGGTAACGCAACAAGAAGCTTGTCAACAGCCGCGACAGCTTTGACCGATTCACCGGCCTGCATTGCCTGGATCGCTGCAGCACGAAGTGCAACGGGGCTCATCTGAACATCCTCTTTGGCGTCTGATTCGTCCTGAGTGACTGCAGTTGAACAACTGACAAGCACGAACATCAAACCCAAGGTCATACATGTTGACTTCACGAGTATTTTTCCTTCCCAAAACATTTTCTTTCTCTCAGGCATCGAGCGGCATACGCAACCAGTCCTTTACGCATCCCATGTGGACGTCGGAGAGACAATCTCCAATAGTTCAATCGCTGGCGTTCGATTGCAGTAAATCAATGCGGTCCGTCCATAAACCTGACTACCCACATCCAACTGCATCAGATCAGCAAGACTGTCACCTGCCTGAACTTCCCACAGCCCACACAGTTGCACTTCTCGCAAAACGTTGTGCTCGATGAGCACCCTTCCCAGGGGCGTGGACTGACTTTCGATTTGCTTCCAAACATCCTCGTCTAAAGCTTCAGTATCGAGACGAACGATACCGTATTGAACAACGCGTCCAGTACGCTCCGTTACCAAAGTAATCTCTCGCGAATACCATGCACCACTCCGATGACACCGATGCACACCGACGTTCACTTTTTCACCGTAGTGTGATTCGACCGTCACGGTCATGTGAGCATGGTGGTCAAGCAACGTGTCATAAGGAGCAGGGACTTTCGCTACCGAGGCGAAAGTCCCCAGTTGCGAATGGCCGATTGGTTCGCTGTAGAACTCATTCAGCAAATCCCTGATGTCGATGCGAGAATCATCGGAGAAAGCCACTTCAGTCATGGGGTCACTCACTGTTCCTGCTGCCTAGCCCAGAGGTGCTGCTATGCCTAGCGAAACAACTGCAGGCGTCGGCAACTCAGGTCGCTCGAGCACAGTATCGACCAGAAAATACAGCAGACGACGGAGTTCTTCGACCTCGATCTCATCAGCCACCTTTTCTGCTCGCGCCTGATGCTTGTCAACCAACTTCAAAGCCGTTTCAAAAACGTCTGCCTGCTCGTACAGTTTGCGAACCTGCCTCAATCGCTCGGCATCAGAGAGCCCACAGTCGGACTCTGCCAATTCCAACAGGCGATTTGCATCTTTTTCTGGCAAAGCCTGTAACGCCAAGGCCCATAACAGAGTGGGGCGTCCCCCAAACACATCTCCTCCCGCGGACATTTTGTTTGAATCGTCCCCGATCCAATCGCCAAGATCATTTAGGATTTGAAAAGCAACTCCCATATTGCGACTGAAGGTACGAATGGCGTCTCGGTAGGGCGTTGAATCTCCAGCCATCCGTACCCCACTGAGCAACGCCGCTTCGAAGGCAGGCGAGGTCTTTAATGCGTATACTTTCAAGGCATCAAGCGGCGTCAAACGACGATCTTTTCCGTCACGCCAAAGCAACTCCGAACCTTGTCCCTCGGCAAGCCGCATGTGAGCAGCGGCCAGTGCATCAAGCACATCAACCCTTGCCTCACTGGGGACATCATTTTCATTACGACTTAATAACCTGTACCCAAGCCCAATCAAATAATCGCCAACATTAATAGCGGTCGGGATGCCAAACCGGCGATGCACGGCGGGCTGTCCGTAACGGAATGCATCGTCATCCTCAATGTCATCATGCACAAGGCTTGCCTTGTGAAACGTTTCGATGCTCATCGCAGCACGACGGACTGAGATCGGAAACTCCGAAATTGCAGCATCCGCTTCAGGCCCTGTTGCATGCCCACCGGTCATTGCGTCAAACGCAGCCAACGTGATGAATGGTCTGGAGTGTTTGCCACCGCGACTCAAGAAGTCGTACGCAATGTGCTCCGTTGCCGATATTGCATCCATACCTTCAATATCAGACACTCCCACCGCATTGTCTCCCAACGCAGCCTTGGTTCGAATGCGAGGTGCAAGTGCGTCCATGGACTCCGTCTCGAACAAATCACTGGCAGCCCGCATCAGATGCACATAACTTCGGGTAACACTTTGGGCGGGCTTGTAAGGTGTTCGGATCATCTCGTTGACCCAAGGCTCATCGACCTTTGTGTTACGGCAATCGCTACTAAGCAGAGGTACAGCCATGCAGGGGATTCCCGCTAACAGTACTTTATCAATCGCTTTTTCCAAGACATTCAAACAGGCAACCCCGACTACCGCGTCGACATAGCCACCGACAATGATCTTCATAACGACCGGCGATCCCTCAGCAACGAGCACCCGGTATCCCATTTCTTCTGCCAAGCCCCGAAAATCAGCGATACTGCAAGCACCACACTCTTTGCAGTTCATTCCGAATTGGTCGTACTCGGCAGGGCAACCTTCTGCGTGTTTCAAACAATGTGGCAGAAGAAAGAGGCGACGTTCTGGCGGTACCGCAGCAAGTGATTCTTTCCAGAACTCGCTGCTGATCATGACCATCATCCAGCCAAGATACGCTTCCGGCAAATCAGCTTCTTCCAAAGCACGCCGGGCAACTTGCTCCATCTCATCCTTGGTCATGGGTGTGGCGCGATCGATCCGAGCCGCAATGTCTGCGCAGCGAGCCCGCAAACTCTCTCGCAATTCAAGTGTGTCAGGCACTTCCTTGAGATGACTTGTCTTCCGACGTGCCGGCCTGCTTTCGGGAGAAATTTCCGACGTCGGCGCAGTGTCGCTGGTGCTGAGTCCGCTGGACAAACCTATACCTCAGGAAGCGTTTGTGTGGGGTTCTGTAAGGAATTCGTTTCGTTTGTTGACCCTTTTCGGGTCGGTTTGTCTGCCGCAAGCTGAAGGTATTTCCCCAACGCTCCCGTCGTGAAGATTAAAGGATACAGGCGTTCGTGATACCAAAGCTTGGCGAAATAAAAACCAATGGGCCAAGGCAATCGATGCCGCTTCTGATCAACACTATCCAACAGGAATTCGACGCCGCTGATTATAGCCTGAGTCATCGCCTTGGTCCCACCATGCTGAACCCCGGATTGTGCATTGAAATGATCAGTTTCAGGCATTTTGTTTCGATTTGTATCCTCATCCTCAGGCTGAAGGCCCGATTTTTTCCCGCAAAGTACCACGGTTGCCAACGCTTCGACCGCTAACGCCGTTTCTTCAACGCTGCTGACAAAATCAGATTCCTCGAACTGATTTTTTTTTAACCAAAGGGCAATAGACCTGCCACCTCCCCAGCCACCGTCACTATTTTGCTTATTTACCAGATATTGACATCCAGCCTGCAACGCTTCCGAAGCCAAGGTGCCAGCCGTGGCGGCAAGCAATACCCGCGATGTTCCGTACACCGGATTCGACTCATCAGCGCGGTCCTGATTACCGAACCAGAGAGGCATCCAGGATCCATCAGGCTCCTGATGCTTCTCTAAAAACCGCGTTCCCAGATTGATATACCTCGCGGTCCCTGCCTCAGACTCAGCGTCGCCATTGAACGCCAAGGCTCGCAGAGCGTGGGCGGTCAAATCATTGCTGCTACGGTCAAACGGCAGTTTCCCCCAACCCCTGCAGAATGTCGGCCAGCCACCATCGCGATTTTGCAACCTCAAGAGCCAGCCTCGGCCGGCTCGGATCGCTTTCTCACATCGCTGCTTTCGATTCTCATCCAAACATGACTTGATCTGGGCCAGCGCTAAAATCGCGGCAGGTGTGTCATCACTATCCGGCACCGCACCACTTAAATCACTCCAGCCCCAACCACCTGGCTCGGCTCCTGTGAACGGATGCCGCACTTCATGCTGGCAGCCAAGGTGCCAGTCGGCTAATTCGGAAGTGCACCACGCACGATCATCCGTTGGGTCAGCCGCGAGAGCATTCATTGAAAGAGAGGTGACCCAAGTTGCCAAGTTGGTGTCGATCGGCCAGCTACCGTCCTCGTTCATCGAATTTTTGAGGAACCCAAGCCCTCGTCTCGAGACTTTGTGATCAGCCCTCTTCGTCACTGCAAGACTCATGACCACAAAGGAGGTCAGCGGTGTTGCTTCGAGATAACCTCCGCTTTGTGGCTGCATTTTTTCCAACACGCCCATGCTGCGACCAATCGCTGCAGTGCGAATCCATCGTATTGGTAAAAAAGCTTTTGGTCCATAGAAATGGCGCGTCTGACCAATCGCTACCAACGCAGGAATCGCATAACTGACGACCGGCATCTGGAGCATTCGGTACATCGACTGAGGAAATACAGCGGCTTCAAACGGCAGGGCAGCGACCGCTTTCCATGGGACCAGACCTGCGATCGCCATGTTCGTAAGAATGGGGACCACGAAGGTTTTATCCTTACCGTATCGCTCTTTCAGCGCATTTAAGCTCCCCTCCTGCGCAATGTATTTTTCCAACGCAGCGATTGCCTTTGGTGTCAGCGAGTTACCAATCGCCTGATCCGCCAACGCACTGGCAGCCAGTACCAGATAGCTGGTTGCAATATTGGAATGGCTACGATCTGTATCCCCAAATCCACCGTCTTCATTCTGCTGGGATTGCAGATACTGAACACCCGCTGCAATGCAATGCCTAACCTGCTCGTCAGCGATGGATCCCCTTTGCGGAGAACCCGCAGAATGGATCAAGATCGACGACATTGCACTGACGGCCGTAGCAGTACTTAACGCGGAGGGCGAAAGCGTCCCCGTCCAGTGATGGCCACCATTCCGCTCAGCCAACAATTCATCACGAAGTTGGTCGAGTGTGGCTCTGGTTCGGTCCAGTAGGCTTGGATTCATAACTATCGTTTCCCAACAATTCGCTCGTCTGGTTTTCCATGCCCGCCAGCAGCTAGCAAATCCATGGGTCACAATCACCCCTCTAGCTCTGCTACGACTTGCTATGGCTGCCCACTTTCGCTGACCTGAGCCACTTGTCAATCACCTGCGCCACCCACACCGGCGAGTAATTTACCGGATTCTCAACTCGCAATTAATGCCAACCGAGTCTTCCCGAAATATGGGATTGTATCGCCGACGTAAGTCGACGACTATCTTTCTTGTGAACACCCGAGCTCGCATGACATACACTGACGGTACCCAACGGAGAGCCGCGAGCGTGCCCGATTCGAAAATGCAGCCACTGATCAAATCTCTCATTATTAACGAAAGGTAACCTTTCATGCGACGACGTGAATTCATCGAAACATCTGCTGCAGGCACGCTAGCAGCCTGCGGATTGAATTTGAACATGACGCAGGCGGATGCACGAGAACCTATTCAGCGTTCCGGCAATCCACGTTTTGAAGTGGGCCTCGCTGCCTATTCGCTGCGAAATTACTTTTCCTACAAAAAGGGAATCGCGCAGCAACCGTCCAAGGATGGTCCAGCCATCGACATGATCGGTTTTCTGGATTACTGCGTATCACACAACTTTGACGCCGCTGAACTCACTAGCTATTTCTTTCCCCCTGACGCGGATCGCGATTATTTTCTTGACTTGAAGCACGCGGCATTCATTCGCGGTGTAGCGATTTCAGGCACAGCGATTGGAAACAATTTCACTGTGGGTGCAGGACCAAAACTAGAACTCGAAATCGCAGAAGCCAAACGTTGGATTGATCGTGCCAGTCTACTCGGTGCTCCCCACATCCGTTTTTTTGCTGGCACCAGCAAACAACTTGAAGGGAACCCGAAACGTCTTGATGAAGCGGCCGACGCCTTGAACCAATGTGTTGAGCATGCTGCTCAGCACGGCATTTTCATCGGCGTGGAAAATCACGGCAACCTTACCCCCACCCAGCTACTTGAAATCATGAGCCGGATTGACAGCCCATGGATTGGCATCAATCTCGACACAGGAAACTTCCATTCAAAAACTCCCTATAAGGACCTTGAAGATTGCATCGAATATGCCGTCAATATTCAGGTCAAAGTCAGCATGAAAACACCGGAGGGAAAAAAATACCCTGCGGACATGCAACGCATTGGAAAGATCCTGAAGGACGGCAATTACCAAGGCTACGTGATTCTTGAATATGAAGACGAATCACCTTACCAAAAAGTCCCGCGAGCCCTTGCTGAGCTAAAACGCGCGCTGTGAACCCAGCCTAAGGTCATTTGGTCAGGCAACAACCTGCCACGCATGAATTATTCCACGATGTTTCACGCAACCGTGAAACGAGAATCATTCATTAGCTGGTACTCGGAAGCATACATCCTGTGCAGTACAGTGCAGTCGAAACAGACCAGCTCAGGTGCCCCTGACCAGCCTTTGATTGATTCGTGGTGACGCCGCCGGTCAAGTCTGCTAATGAACAGTGGTGAGATCTCATCCCCCAACATATGTTCAAAGCACGACGGCGTCTTCATGAACGTTTTTTCTCCGCGAGCCGCTGTCTTTCTCCTAGGCATGCTTGCCCTACATCTCATCATCACTCCAGAATCACGCAAGCAGATAGCGACAGCGGAAGATAAACCAGCGTGGCAAAGTGGAATCTCCACGTGGACTGGAGCCACCTACGAAGCGGCAGACATCTCAGAGCAAGCCATCCAGTATCCCTTGACCACAACGGACGATAGTCCACGTCCTTACACGCTCCCAAGCGATTCAAACGCGACTGACGCCGTTAGAGCCACATCAGCACAACACTACGCTAAACACCCGAAAACGCCGGCAATCCTCGCGTCACCGTCGGTCCAAAAGCCGCTGACATTAGCTGGCAATCTCGCAGATTTTCTAACCACCCACACCAAGTCGACTTCTGATGCCTCGTTCCGAAACAAAACCAACTTGCAATCACAATTCACGATTCCTAAACGCACTACCGACCTGCAAGAATCCACTAACAGCAAACGAGAATCCTCTATTCCGATGACTTTCTCAGCGCTGCCAAACAATGCCTTGAACAACTTTCCAAGCACAGGGCCCGAGCCACTGTCTACTGAGCCACTGT
>DOPG01000213.1:7931-20879 GCA_003513555.1 Rhodopirellula sp.
AGCCACTGTCTACTGAGCCACTGTCAACTCAGACTGTGTCAACAAAAAGTAGTGATGACAACGATTCAAATCCCATCCCCTTGTCATCACCCAAAACCCGCCAACTCGCTGATACATCCTCCACCACAGCATCAGCGTCCGAAACAACTGGCGATGAAGTCCATTTGGACCCTGTCCCGCAAAGCACCAGCGGCTCCGATCTATCCTCTCAAAGCTACGTCACAACCAAGGCCCAGAGCGTTTCGGAATCAGCTCCACTAGAGGCAGAAGTCACGAAATGGTACCAGTATCCGCGTGCATGGATCAAAGGCTGGGATTCACATGCGGAATTCGGCCTTGATGGAAGCGACGGAAATGCCAATACACTCGCAATGCAGGCAGGCCTGGAACTGAAACGAAAAACCGAACGTTATACCGTAGGCGTGGACGTCAACTACCGGCAAGCCAGCAGCCGTAGCATAACAACCGAACAGAACGGTCGATTCAATATGAATTTTGACCGTCTATTGGGTGACACGTCCTGGTCCGCCTTTACCAAACACGGCATGGAATGGGACAAGTTCAAGCCGTTTGATCTGCGACTGAACCTCAACGGTGGTTTTGGTTATTACTGGCTGAGAAGCGACACATCGACATTTGCGACTCGATTCGGTGCGGGTGCATCGCGAGAAATCGGAGCGCCGATGGATGACTGGATTCCTGAGGCCGTTTTTGGAATGGAAGCAGAGCGACAACTCACGTCACGACAAAAACTCAAAGGAAAGCTTAATTACTTTCCGGCTTGGGAAGACTTTGGTGACTACCGTCTGGTCAGTGACCTGTCATGGGAAATCCTTCTCGACGGCAGCGAAAACCTAAGCCTGAAACTTGCTGCGACAGACCGTTACGACAGCACTCCGCAGGGCGCGAAACCGAACGATGTTTATTACTCACTGTTACTGCTCTACAAGTTTTAGAGCAGGAAATTTTAGGGTAGGAAAGGTCTACAACCGCTGGGCACTCAGCCAATATTTAACCACGAGGGGCCCGCATTCATTCGTGGAACGACTGCTCACCCAAACCCGTAATTTTCTAACGCACAAAGATTTCGATGGTCGTATCATCGCTGGGCCTGGGAATGACTGTCTGAGCCCACGTCGGAGGACCGGTCAAACCTCTCGCGTTACGTGAAAAACCATATCGTTCACTTGGAAAACCGATGGCATTTTTGTTGAGCGCACTATCGTCGTTTTCGTCGTGAAAAACGGCGATCGCTATTTTCTCGGGCAACACGGTGAGAGGCACGGGAACGTAAACTTGCCCCGCTGTGATCGGCTCAACACTGGCAAAGACAGCGTCCGCTGGCCGTTCAAATGTAGACTCAGCGCCATAGATCGCAATTTTCATCGTTCCTTTATCATTTGCCGCACCAAGAATGCGGATGAACGCAGTCCCCGACACCCCAACCGCATCATCCAACACAGCGTCGATATTTTCAGCATCAGGAAAACGGGGCGGTGCAAACGACAGATTCTGCTTATAGAAAAGCACGCTGGCGCCAACGAGAAAAATGACCGCGACAAAACCCAGCAATAAGTTGCCATGGTTTGCCCTCCAGCGTCCCAGCTCCTCACTAGAGTATTCCAAGTCCGGGATGACGGGCGAATCCTGCGTCAAAATAGCACCTATTCCAAAAGATCAACGATCTAGTCAGCACGACCTCAGTCTAACACGTTCCCGAACACTGTCCGAAGGGCAGAGCAGATTTTCTCTCCACCGCACGTGACCAGATCAAATTTACCCGCCAGTAATGCCTTGCAGATCCTCAATTAATTGCTGCTGATGTTCCAGCCAGCAGTCAAAGCGTTCAGCATCGTCGTCCCACCGCACCCACATCTCTGAACGATTGGTAAGCACTCGTTTTAACGAATCGATGGCACGGGGGATCAGAAAACCGCAGTTCAAGTCACGATGCTTTTCACACCACGTCACAGCGGCCTCTGGAAGCCCTGACCGTGGACCGGATTTGATACCGCGCAACATCTCTGCAGTGCAGACAACACCAATGCAAGCGAGAAAATCAAAATACTCAAGGCCCGCCAAGTCCAAGCACTTCACAAAAAATGCGATCGGATCCGAATCATGAAGATCCTCAAGCCAATCACAGGCAATGCCATCCTCAAAAGTGCGGTAGCCCCAAGAACTCATCAGATTCAATCTCTCGAAACTGGGTACAAACAGTTCTTTAAAGACATGGTATCCATCGAGCAACAACCATCGAGTTCAGACCGCAAGCAGGACGAATGCCCACAACAACCAGTCAAAAAACGTCGTTAAGCACGTATGCAGTGGCGACAGCCAGCACGGTGGCAAAGCGATGTTTCACAGCCCGCAGCGACACGTCACCTACCTGCCGGTGCAGGAACAACACTCATCGATAGTTCGCTTGCTGACAGAAATACACCCTGCCTGATTCTGAAACGTCAAACGCTTCGAAAGGTAGGAGAATCCCAATTCGGGACTTACTTGTCCCACCACCAGGTATCGCTTGTGCCAGCAAGTGCTGTGCTACAAACCGTGGCAAGATTCTTATCGGTGCGTTGCTTTTCAACCACCTCGAAGCCATTGATATCAACACCGCCTGATGCCGTCACGACCCATTTGCCGCCACGCCCGCGAATAAAACTGCACTGCGGATCCACGGCTTTCGGAGTGACATAAGTGGAAAGTGGCAGATCATCGCTCTTCACAGTGAAGAGGTTGAGATCAAGATTTGCTTTTTGTGCAAGCCCTTCCTGAGAGATCAGAGTGGCAACAATGGTCATGTCCATGATGTTCTGAAGGTCTGAGAAAATCGGCATACGGCGTGAAAGTTCAGCGTACTTCTCGGTCATCGTGTCAGCCCATTCCTGAGCAAACTTATCTTTTCTGCCAGTTTGTGACGCTGTTCCATCGCCGCTGATTGCGTCGATTTCAGTCATCGTTTTCACCCCCTGACCACTCAACTTCCAAGCCAAGCCGTCTTCGCTCTTGCCAAGCGCGTCGTAATCACAGGCCATCCACCAACGAGGATTCTGGTTGGACGCATGAGCACTGTTTTTCGCCATCTCAAGGTAGCTGCTTAGCCCGGTGACTTGCGAGGGGGTCAAACCCATCGCGACACGTTTCATTTCGTAGTCAGCGGCGACCATGGTTCGAGCGAACCTCGAGTCAGTAGGGACACCCGTCAATTGAATGGTTTGCGGCCCAAATGCTTCTCGCATGGACGCTTCGTAAATGGCAGGATTCTGCCCGGGACGCAGGGTAATCCGACTCATCATTTTCCGAAGACGCAGACGCCCTTCAGCAGTTGGTTCAATCGAGCAACTGATACCTTCCTGACGTGCAGTCTCAACACTTCGCAATGCGATAACAAGGTCTGACAGTCGCATGGTCGCCCCGCCAGTCACGGTACCAACGACGAACCCGTCCGGACGCACTTTCCATGGTTCTGCAGGACCGGCGATAATGACATCGTGCTTGTCTTTGTCAACGAATACGTATTCAATTCGCTGCAAGCCAGCCAAGTACTGAACATCACGTGGAATCTCGCGACCTTCCTTATTCGCCTTCATGATTGCATTTTGGATTCCACGAAGTGAAACCATCCGCATGTTGGCCTTTTTGGCTATGTCACCGGCCAGCGGGGCCCACCCCTGCTCCATGGCAGTGGTGAGTTCCTGCAACTCCTGCACGGTTGCGGTACGCATCACGCCCGCGGCGTCAATCATGACACCACCGACAGCTCGGTTGTTATTACCAAACTGTCCTGCCTGAACAGATGTGGTCAGCGTCAAAACGCCAAGGAAAACAGGAAAGAGTGAACGAAAAATACTTTTCAAGGCAAAATCCATCGCGGTGGATCTCCGGGATTGCCGGCGGTGTCGGACACCACCAGAAGTTAAAGGTTTTATTAGCTATAGCTTATTGTGACCAAGGTTTCGCTATTTTTCGAGCAAAAAGTGCTTCATGAAGAAGATAGTTCACTCAAAAAACATCGGCAACTGAAGGTTATGCGGTCTCGCCCAGCTATCGACGGTGGACGGGAAATGTCCCAGATTCTAGTTTGGAGGTAGCAAAATGCGGAACAGCAATGGTGAACTTTAGGCCGCAAAAGCCGATCCCACGACCTCGGAGCATGAATTTTGACTGCAATGGATCGTAATCAGTCGGAAAATCCCCCTCCACCACCAGTGGCGGATAGCAAGACAATGGGAGTTAGGAAAGATCAGGGAGCTTACTTAATCCTGCGCAGTGCGGGGCGGTGGAGCGACGTTTTTCGTCTTGCCTCGCCTCAAGGCGCTGTGATGGGGCGTGCCTCGGCAAATGAAATCGTGATTCGCACGGAACAGGCGAGTCGACAACACGCCCGTGTTTCCTGGTCCGCAGACAGCTGGATTCTCGAGGACTTGGGCAGCCGGAACGGCACCTTGCTCAATGGGCAGCCGATTTCTTCGCCCACTCGCTTGGAGGATTCCGACTTGATCGAAGTCGCTGGCTTCGCCATCACTTTCGCTCGCAAAATCGAGGGGGGAGCGGGCGAACCTGTGCGTTCTGCCACCGCAGCGAGCCAAGCCACTGACGAACAGATCACGCTCGAGATGGACCCTTCCGCTATCACCGACCGTCGGCGACACAGCTCCTATCTTTTCGATCCTACCGGTTCTGCCAGATCTGCGTCGGAAGCCAACCACGGACAATCCAGCCGACATTTGCTGCAGCTTGCCTTTGCCTTGGCACGATGTGACGAGATTGAACAGGCTGTCGATATTGTGCTGGATTGTCTCGCAGCCCACGTGCCTCTGGACACTGCAGGGGCTTATGTATGGCAGACAAGAAAAACGCGTGGAAAATCACAAGACATCCCACTTGCGGGAACCCGACAATCAGGTTCACGCAGTTACCGTCGCCCACCTGAAGCACTGCTTGCATCCGTTGCCACCGAGGACGGCGAGGCAGTCCTGGCCCGCAACGTCATGGGTGATGAGCAACTGGCCACCGAGAATAGCCGTGGGGAACTGGATGCAGAAAGTGTTGTCATGGCCCCAGCGCGAGACCAACGAAATCAACTCAGGGGAGTCCTACACGTCACCACGACCGCTGGTACTCCCCCACTTGGCTCGAACGAACTCGAGTTCATTGTTGCGACCTGCGAAATTTTTGGGGAATCGCTTGGGAACCTCGCCGACCGTCAACGCTTGGATCGCTCGCTACGACAAAGCCAGAAACAGATCAAGGAATTGCAGGATCGGCTTGGCAATAAAGTCAATATTGTTGGTAAGAGTGCATCAATTGGCGAAATCGTACAACAGATCGGAATGGCAGCCCCCACCAACGCGACGGTTCTCGTGCGTGGTGAATCAGGAGTAGGAAAAGAACTGGTCGCTGCTGCTCTTCATCATGCGAGCGACAGAAACGCTGGACCTTTGATCTGTTTGAATTGTGCAGCTCTTTCGCCGACCTTGCTCGAGAGCGAACTATTTGGCCATGAAAAAGGAGCCTTTACGGGAGCGACGGATCGTAAAAGTGGCAAGTTTGAAGCCGCCGACGGCGGAACCTTGATGCTTGATGAAATTGGTGAGATGAGCCCTGAGGTGCAAGCTAAATTCCTCCGAGTGCTTGAGGGGCACCCGTTTGAGCGAGTGGGCGGGCACGAGGCAATTAAAGTCGATGTCCGGGTTGTCGCCGCCACCAATCGTGATCTGCAGACGATGGTTCGTGAGGGAAAATTCCGCCAAGACTTGTACTACCGGCTGCATGTCGTTGAGATCGTCGTGCCACCCCTGCGAAACCGAGGCAAAGACTGCCTGCACCTAGCAGAGTACTTCCTAGCCCAATTCAATCAGGAAATGGGGCGGAGAATTGAGGGGTTCTCAGATCCTGCCAAACAGGCGTTGCTCGAATACTCTTGGCCCGGAAACATCCGTGAGCTTAAAAATGTCGTGGAACGTGCCGTCGTTTTAAACACGAAAAATCGCATTGAAGTCACCGATCTCGCACTCGCACCCGCCACGCAAAGCATGCCGGCAAGCGGTCTGACGAATGAGCCAGTAGAAATGACTCTCGCAGCATTGGAACAAATACACATCGAAAGGGTGCTCCGGCACACGGATGGCAATAAGAGCCGAGCTTCCGCAATCTTGGGCATCGAACGCAGCACGTTGGATCGAAAACTGAAGCGTTTCTCGGCCGCGAAGTGATCCATGCCTGATAATCTGGCAGGCCCGCCAGTTCAAACTCGCATCCTCTCTCAGCCAATCAGATCCACTTCGAACTCAGAAAAGAGTTCGATCGTTCACCCCTCGAGATCGAGGTTTGCTCCGACTTGCATTCGAGTGTCGCCATTACCAGGAGGAGCGATCCCTTGACCATCAGCGTCTCCTGGAGATTCAGGATGCGCTTCAATGTCACCTGCATTCGATTCATCACCGTCATCAAGGCGTTCGAACTGGTCCAGCAACTGTCGTCCATTGCCATGGCGGTCTCCCGTCTGCTCGCCGGCATCAATCTCATTTGAATCAGCCGATTTACCGCCTGGTTTATCCGCAGTTGCCTGCTGCCGCGTCGACTCCACGGCCTGTGAATCGGCTTCGCCTCCACGGGCAGCGGCACGACTGGTCCCCGCAATCGATGCTGCGGCAGCACTCGGATTGATGTTCATTGACGTGTCCTTCGTTTTTTGGAAGCCTCGGTTCAATGGTTAAAACGGCAGCCAATTCCCGAATCCGACTTTCGGTTCTTTTGCAATTTCTTGTGGATCATCGGAGATGGCTGGAAAAATCATCTCCAGTGTCTCTTCGACACCTTCAAGAGCCCGCCTCTGGTACGTCAGGGCATGCAGTGGTCCTCGGACATCAATGGTCCATAAAGTGTATTGCTCTCCCAGAGTCAGCAGCCCCACCAGCGAATTCCTCGGGTTAACCTGCGTTTGAAAGCTGACGTCAAGTTCTTGGCGATTATCGAGTTTGCCGTAACCTTTTAACGCAATCAGTTCACCTGATACATTGATTTGGTCAAAGGTGATGGTTTCCCCAAACAGTTCGAACTGAAGCTCAGCATCTGTTAAGGCTGAATAGTCCTGTTCATCAGGCTTCTTGATCCTGAGCAACTCCATGACTTGATCCATCAGCGGCAACTTGTACAAAGTTGCATCGCGGACCAACGACCAGCCCTTACCTCGCAGCATGCTGACATTACCAAGCTTGCCAAACAGTCGCGTGCGTCCCTGAAGCTTTCCAGACATGTCGGTCCCGTTTTGACCAAAGTCAGCCAGAATATTGGGTACCAACGCGTCGTTAACGCTGACGACAACATCAAAATCGCCGGTCGACAACTGAACTTTGCCACTCATATCGATCGTGCCGCCAAACAAATTCCCTCGAAGTTTATTTCCGGGGCTTTTGGGATCCTGCGAAATCTCCGCGGGAACAGCCTGTGCAGACTGTATGCCGCGAACGGCGTCGCCAAGATACAACGTCGTATTAGCGACGGAGAAAGGCCCTTCGATATTGGTCACCTGCAGATCATAGACATGCATCGAATCGATCTGAATATCTCCATTAGCGAAGATCCCCCGTTCATCCTGCCTTCCCGTCACTCTGACACTGCCGCGCATGGAGTGCACGGGCCCCACCTCTGCAATGCGATTACCCTCCAATTGCAACGCGATGTCCCAGTCCAACTCAGGGTTCACGTGCATCGCGTCGGGTAGGGAAATCCGCGTCGCCCCAGAAACACCAATCGGCCCACGCAACTGCAACGCCTTCATCCCTTCACGCATCTGTGCTGGCATGGCGGCAATGAGCTCGACATCAGGCAACAGCCGACTGCCAGTGTGCAAATTCAACGTCAATTCCCACCTTCCCTTTGCGTTCTGGCGGCAAATGCCGTTGGCCGACAACATCGATGCATCATGACGGCCTTTCAACGAAATCAATTCGACCTTCGAACCGTCGTAAAAGACTGATCCAGCCGTCACATCCATTCGGTAAGGTAAAGAACTCGGACGCAAACTCAGGGTACGACTGGTAACCAAATCAGTTTCAAACTGCTTGGCACCTAGCTCAAGATTAAGTTTGCCATCCGATCCAACCTGCTCAAGGTTGACGGTCAATTGGTCAAGACTTCCCGTAGGAGAAATCGAGTCCCAGATTCTTCTCGCATTGTCGGGCAGCGAATTACGCAGGGCGTCATCCATCAACACACTGGTCGCATCGAATTGCAGCTTCAAATGAGAAGGCATGACAGCTGCATTTACATTTGCAAGCTGCAAACCGCTGGCGTTGGCAGCCCCAACACTCTGCTGCGGTTTTCCTGCAATACGATAAAAACCTCGGCACACAACATCATGCCCATTTGCACTGACCCCTCTGAGATCATTCAAAGTTACGACATCGTCTTGGACCTGCAGGTTGCCGGTCACTTTGTACAGGGGATAACGGAATTTTTCATAGCGAATGTACCCATCGCTGACTCGCACATCAATTTTTCGTGACGACCGACCATTGGCGTCGGTCGTTAACAACGCTGTCACCAAATGCAAGCTACCACGAGGCTTCAATGATCGCGTGAATGCCTCTAACTTGGATGTGGGTCCGTGCCGAGGCGACATGGATTTCAACAGAGTAGCATCAATTGGAATCGGACCGTCGGTCGTGATTGCAAACGCCTTCTCAAGCGTGAGCCCCGGCTTGACAGGCAGTTTAAAAGCGCACTGCATCTGGTTAGATCCAATGGTTCCCCCGAGTCTTTCAGCCAACGCAATGCCGTCACGAATCTCGACCTTCCCAAATAAATTTTCGACTGGGTAAGGGAAGCGGTCGTATTGTACATCGACCCCTTTGCAGGTGACGTGCCCATCGAGTTTCCACTGCAAATCCTCGTGAACTAGTTTGCCCTCAATATCTACTCGTCCGTGGGGTGAGAACTTATGCCAGTTGGCTTGCATCTTGGCCGGCAGGGCTGCAGCCAGACGATCATCGAGCATGATGTTACCCGCACTGATCTTCAAGTCTGCCGTGCATGGCCAAGCGTGGCCATGAATACTGCCACTCGCCCGCACCAGCGAGTCGCCGAACATGAACTGCGAAGTTTGAATGGCAATTCCGCTTGGATCACAGATTACGATCCCCCGCAATTGTGAAATCGGTTGCGGAATGGATTGATGGGAAAAACGGCCTTCATGAATCGTTGTTTTTAGTTTGTACTCAAGTTGTCCCGTTGAAGACTTATGCACAGCAAAACTTGTATCGGAAATACATTGCAAGTCCCTCACCTCTCTGACGGCCTTACGCCACTGCGGTGGCAAGCGATCAAACAGGTCACGACTTAAATAAGCGCCCTTGACCACCCCTCGAATATCTACGCCGCGGCTTGAAGTATTGACCTGAACCACTAGCGAATTTGCAAAGTCAGTCGATCCGCGAAGTGTGATTGAATCGTCGGTCTTGCCCTCGGCATTCGCCGAACGCACCACCAACACCTCGGGAAAGGCTGCAATCATCGGTCGGCTTTTGGACTCACCATCGACCAAATGCATCCGTAGACGCCTAATTTCCATTCGTGGTGCCACCGGACCAAACTCAGGCATCGGTAACAGTTCACTGATCGATGGAGTACCATCCTGCAACAACCGTGTGTTCACATGCACACCGTCCAGCAGAATACGATGCGTGTTGAGTGGCAAACCCCCAGAACCAAGTTTGCCCGTGTCCAGCTCGGCTTCAACTGTCAAACGCTCGATACGCACCAGTTCACTGTCTTGCGCCCCGTCGATCACCGCCAACGGATCAAGAATGCGCAGATCTTCAAAGATGAAACCAATGTTCTTGTCAAAGTATCCTCGGCGAAGAGAAACGACGTGTTCCGGATAGTGTTCTTGGAAAACTTTTAAAACATGTCGGCGAGCTGTTTCACCCACCGTTTGAGGCGTCAGAGTATAAACCACAAAAGCAACGCCTATGCAAACAAGCGCAGCACTGATTAGCCGCGAGTAAATTCTCGGCTTAGCGGAAATCGGCGCATCCGTGGTGCCATTCAAACCCGAACCTTCGAGCGTTCAATTACTGCGAGCGTTCCATCACGTCGCGGCCGGATAATAGCTCTGTTTTCAGGTACTCAGCCAGCCCAAAAACTGCCAAAACCGGTAGATCCACGGCGATTGCCAAGGAGTTTCCAGAGAAGCCGACATCGAAAAAACGCTCAATGCAAGCATTGTGTAGAGCGTGCCGCGACGAAGGGGCGCCGTTTCAAACCAAGCCATGACAGGGGTGATGACAAGCAACCACAGAGGCGCGAACCACAACAGCCACCGAAAACACACACTGACACCACCGTAATTACGGTCAATCAGCGGACGATTCAAATAAAACAAGAAGCAAACAACCGAGGCAATGGAAATAGCTAGCATCAAGCGTCGGGCCTCCGGTGAACCACGCACGACTCCTGCCACAAGGCCGATCGGCACTAATAACCACATCGGCGTAAGAGAAAACAGGCCGTGATGGCCGAAGGTCATCTGGGAAAAATAGACAAGTTTAGATGGTTCACCTTGGTCAACACCTCGACGTGATCCCTCCTTCCAGTACGTGTTGGGATACTCATACCAATCATCCCACGCTGTGACTGACCAGCGATTGCCAGCCAACAGCAGGGCAAACTGACGCTCACCGCTCCTCACCATCCAGCGAGCTGGCTCATCAGATGCAATGACCTCAAGTTCGTCGGCGTTAGTGATCATGTCCGCTTTCACCAACCGTGTCCGGACCTCTTGCGTGACTGACTCGTCTGGTTCGGTGGAGTTCGTCGCTAACGAATCAAGCACGGCAAGAGTCACCCCATTTCCGCGATGAGCATAAGGAGGGCGCAGACTTTGGTGTGCTAACCAATTCGTTCCAAAAAAGCCGAGAGCAACAACAACCACCCCTCCAATGAATGGCACGGCAGAAGCACGCTTCGCCCAGGCAAATAAACCAAACCAAAAGACCAACATTGAGAGCGCGGGCAGTTCATTGGCTGCCGCAAGTGCGGCACAGGCACCAGCACATACGAACAGCAGCACCTGCGATCGCCGCAGCAAATCACCGTCAATGAAATCCGCATCTTTAGATTCTGTTTTTTTCGAAGCTGCGGCACCGCGGACCACGACATTCGTGTTGCCGACTCCACCGACAGTTACTAGATAGATCCAAGCCACCACAGCCGTGGCGGTAGCAGCCGGTAAGTGATTGTTTAAAGAGATAGCAAATGGCAGCAACATGGTTCCAAAGCAGCATCCCAAAGCAGCCACTCGTTTGGACCAATCGTCGTTGCCTATGCGTTCGATGCACCCCATGGTGGCAAAATAGAAGATACCTAAGAGCGGCAGGTTGACAATCGCCAGCAGAATTCTTGCCAAGTAGATCGGCTGATCTGTCAAAGTCATGCCAGTGACAAGATTGACCACTTTGTAGATACCGGCGACCGCAGTTGGAAACAGCGGAGGTTTACTGCTGTAGTAGTGCTGCTTGTCATCAGTTCCCAAATGCCGCACTTTATCGATTGTCTGCCAAGGATGAATATGGCGACGAATGGGATCGACAATTTCGATTTGCGAATCGATTGCATAAGTGCCATGCTCAACGAGCGACGCAACGGTGCACCATCGACTGCGGTCATTGGCACTGAGAAACGCTGTTGTACCATCACGGCCGGTAACAACTGAGATCCGCCCAGCAGTCAAAGCCAATGCGATCAAAGCAAAAACCAGATAGGCAGAGCGTCGCGTCTTGACCTCACCCGCTGCTTGCTCAGTCATGAATTTTCCCCCTGAGGATCATCACCTGTCTGCATGGTCGAATCATCAACTGTTCCGGCAAGGCGTTCCGCAATGCTAAATGTATCATGGGGTCCGTGCGTCCGCGCGACAACCAACTCGGCCAACAGGCCAGCAAGAAGAAACTGTGCCCCCAGCAGCAAGGCGACGATGCAATAATAGAAAATTGCTTTTTCATGTAGGTGCACTGGATCAACCGTCTCGATCAATCGAGAGAGAACCCACCAGACTGACAGCGACAGAATTCCAAGGCCACCTACCGTAAAGAACAACATTCCCCCAACGCCAATGAGATGCAGTGGACGACTTGAGAATCCGGTGAGAAGATAAATGGTCATCAGATCAAGGAATCCCTTGATCATTCTTGAAAATCCGTACTTCGAATGACCAAATCGGCGGGCGTGATGTTCGACAACAATCTCGCTTGGCTTAAAACCTCGAGCAGCAGCTAGTACGGGAATGAAACGATGGCGTTCGCCATACAGTTCCACCTCTTCAAATATTTCTCGACGGTATGCTTTGAAACCGCAGTTGTGGTCATGTAGCTTTACCCCCGTCAGCCTGCTCACCAGCCAGTTGAATACTCGACTTGGCAAAACTTTGTGCAGCGGATCATGTCGAACCTGCTTCCACCCACTGACCACATCAAAACCGTCATCCAATTTTTCGAGAAAACGCGGAATCTCCTGTGGATCATCCTGCAAGTCGGCATCCATCGTAATCACGATTTCGCCTTTACAAATTTCGGCACCCGCCGATAGTGCAGCGGCCTTTCCGAAATTGCGACGAAAACGGATCGCCTCGGTGCCAGAATGGGTCCGAACCAATTCCCGCATGATCGCCCACGTGCTGTCGGTTGACCCGTCATCAACAAACACGACTTGCGCTTGAATCCGATGATCGTTGCAGACTCTCAGGATTCGCGTGTGCAACTCTTCAATCGACTCAAACTCGTTGAGTGTTGGAATGATGAACGACACATGCCGGGTTCGCTGTTGCACTTTTGCCTCTCCACTTGGATGAGAATGAGGGGTCACTTTGCTTTAAGCAGCGGAACTGCCTGTCGCTTGATTATGTAGCCCGCTATACCCAATACTTACTGCACGGTACTTACTGCA
>DOPG01000213.1:21089-26681 GCA_003513555.1 Rhodopirellula sp.
CGGTACTTACTGCACGGTACTTACTTACTGCACCGTAATCACTGCACCATACTCGTTGGCCGATTCTGTTGACCTGATGATGGTCACAGGTAATCAGTCAGAGCGGGCACGGTCGAAAGTATTACGGCAGGGCGCCAGTCAGACACCCGATAAACACTCACAGACCGGTCACCATTATGCCCATCTGTCAGTCCCGTGCCAGCGGCAACCTGTGTCAGACAGGTTGATGTCGAGGGATAACGTCGGGCACGAGATGCAATTATCTTCGCCAACAGCCTGACTTAACTCGGTTCCCGCCGCCGAATTTCGGGATGTCCATGACTGAACGGATTCCGCAAAATAACAGCTGACCACGTCTTGAACACTCGCGACAGCATGTTCAGTCGTTTATAAACTGGCGTCCCAATCATCCGCGAAGCGTTGTTTTGACGCTGCCCCTCTCTCACAGACAAGTTGCTGTTGGTTCATGAACACATCAGACTCACCCTCCCCGCAACGCCGGTTTAATACCAGGCTGGGCTTGTTTTTATTTTTGGTCTATCTGACTCTTTACACCGGATTCGTTCTGATCAACGCTTTCGCGGCGGACAAGATGGAAACCATTGTTCTGGCAGGGCTTAACTTGGCAATCGTCTACGGCTTTGGACTGATTGTGTTTGCACTCGTGCTGGCTCTGATTTACGGCCTGATGTGCCGCAGAGACCCAACCGAAGATGTCGCGACCGAAGCAGCAGACGCAGCACAGGGGGATTCCAAATGATTTATGACCCAGCACCACTTGCTATTTTTATCTTCTTGGGCTTCGTGTTCGGTACCGTTGGACTCAGCTTCTACCTCGGCCGCAAAGCAAAATCATCTGAAGGATATTTTGCAGCACACGGTCAGATTCCATGGGCTGTCAATGGTGTAGCATTTGCCGGCGACTACCTTTCTGCTGCATCATTCCTTGGAATTTGCGGAATGATCGCCGCCTATGGTTATGATGGATTCCTATACTCCATTGGATTCCTGGCTGGCTGGATTGTCGCGTTATTTGTGATCGCAGAACCGATGAAGCGACTTGGTAAATTCACTTTTGCTGACGCTCTGGATGCAAAATTCAATTCACGAGGTATCAAAGGTGCTGCAGGCATCAGCACACTGGTTGTCAGCATTTTTTATCTGATCCCACAAATGGTGGGGGCGGGCTCCCTGATTCAGCCACTCCTGGGACTCCCCCACTGGGTCGGCGTGGTGATGGTCGGTGTCGTGGTCATCATGATCGTCGTCACAGCGGGTATGGTTTCAACAACATGGGTACAGTTTCTCAAAGGATCTCTGCTTGTCGTGTTCAGCACGGTGTTGGTGGTCATGTTGCTGCAAAAAGGTCTAACAACCGACACAAGCAGCTTCGAAACGATCGGCCCCTTGAGCGAACAACAGCTGAAACAGAATACAATCGAAGGTCGACAGGTGATTCCGCCCACAGGTGGCTGGTTGAGTACTACTGGCAAGGAACAGGAATTCATCCGATTCGTTCCCCGGGATGGCAGGGCAGGGTACGACATTTTCCATATCGATGACGATCCTGACTCGGATGGAAAGTTACTGAGACAAGCACAATCAGTTACCGGTTCAGGAGCATCGAAATTGATTGATGGTGCCCCCAATGGTCGTGAAAACGGCGAACGTGAATTGCAACCGATCGGACACCTTTCCAAACTGCCCGGAGGAGAAACCTCAACAGGTCCTCTCGGCCCCATTTCATTCTTCACGACAATTGGGGACAGTGAAGTGATCCTGTGGGGAAATACGACAATCACAAACCCCGAAGGTCCCAAGACGACGGTTTATTACCAAAAACCAACTGTCGGTAAACGCGTCCTGCGACCCGGTGAACATCCAAAATTTGCCGGCATCCGAGGTGAAAGCTTTGGTGCTAAGTTGAACTTTCTTTCGTTGATGCTTGCACTGTTCTGTGGAACCGCCTCGCTTCCTCATATTCTGATTCGTTACTACACCGTCAAGGATGGTTCGGCGGCACGCAAAAGTACGATTGTGGGAATCGCAACAATCGGATTCTTTTACGTCCTGACGCTCTATCTGGGATTAGGAGCCATGACCAGCGGCGCGCTCGACCTGACGGACACGAACATGTCTGCACCTCTGCTCGCTAATAGCATTCGCCCCTGGCTTTTCGCGGTCATCTCAGCAATTGCCTTCACGACTGTTTTGGGTACCGTCAGCGGCTTGATTCTTGCCAGCAGTGGTGCGGTTGCACACGATCTGCTGAGTGGGGTCATGGGCATCAAACTGTCCGGCGAAGCTCAAGTCAAAGTCGCAAAACTTGCTGCCATCATTGTGGGTGGAATCGCCATCATTCTGGGTGTGCTCTTCAAAGAACTCAACGTCGGCTACCTCGTCGGCTGGGCCTTTAGCGTGGCTGCCAGTGCCAATCTGCCCGCCCTCGTCATGCTCCTGTTCTGGAAAAAAACGACCAAAGAGGGAATCATCGCGAGCGTTTTGGTAGGAATGGTCAGTTCTCTCGGATGGATCCTTCTGTCTGCAGACACCTACAAGTCGGTATACGGACTGGACCCCAATGAAGCGATTGCCCCCTTCAGCCAGCCAGGCATTATCACGATTCCTCTTGCATTCATTACGCTGATCGTCATTTCCCTGTATTACGGGAAGAAGCAGGATGCGAATGCAAGCAAAGCAAGTGCGTAACCCCCCCCAACGAGTTTGACTCACTGCTGCAGTGACCTTCCCCAATCGCAGTGACCACACACGTCACTGCTCCAAGTTGCTGCGTCGTCATTACTAGTCTTCAAGACTCTGGGTTGCTAAGTCTTCAAAACTCTGTCCAAGCAATCGCCAGACGAAGGCCAATCGACTCGTTGAACGGCATGCGAGACCCGACGCCTCATCAGTTGATAGCAAACAAACAGGGTGCGAACTCAGGTGATTTTGCCCCTAAAAAAATCTGACTTGGCCTCAAAGCCAAAAATTCATTAAAGTGCTGGGGCTATGTAGCCGGGAAGCGGCTTGTTCGAAGGTGGAGTCACACGAAGTGACAGCCCTTGAAATCGATTGGCAGAGTATCAATCGCATAGGCAAGTCACAAGAGACTTGAGCGGAGACAGGTGTTCGGCAATAGGACCGCAGGGAGGGAACCAATGCCAGGCGAGTCGTTCCGATTCATACATGCAAGCGATTTTCATCTGGAAACGCCTTTGGGCGATCTAGATTCACTACCTCCTCAATTACGGGAGGCAATGGCGGATGCTCCGCGTCAAGCGGCCCGCGCCGTGTTTGAAGCAGCGTTAGCTGACAACATTGATTTCCTGGTGCTTTCGGGTGATCTTTTGCATCCGCAAGCGGCGGGACCACATGGCATGTCAATGCTGTTGGACTATTTCCAACAACTGAACAACAAGGATACACCGGTCTTTTGGTCCGCGGGGTTGACGGATGACCCTCAGAAGTGGCCGGACTCGGTACCTTTGCCACCCAACGTCACGCTATTCCCAAAAAACCGGGTGACGGCGACACCAGTCCAGCGTGGCGGGCGTTCTATCTGCACCGTCGTGGGGCGAAGCAGCGACGGACAGCAAGTATTACATGTCCCGAGCTACCGCATTGACCCCACCGAAGACTATACCGTTGCAGTTGGCTACGGCGACGCTGATGCAGACGCCTTGGCAGAAGGACGTTTTGATTACTGGGCGCTCGGCGGCAAACATAACCGCAAAGAAATTGAAGGCGGCGCGGAAGCAGCGGCCGTCTATTGCGGAACACCACAGGGCAGGTCACTCTCAGAACATGGCCCCCACGGTTATTCGACGGTCGATGTGGATGGGGACGGGACCACGCGAGTCCACACCGTCGAGTCGGATATTTTCCGATACTGCAACATTGAACTGGATGCATCCGAAATCGCAGCTGTTGGGGGTATCCGCAATCTACTGGGTGAACGGATTGCACGCTTGCAGCACGAAAATGGAGGCCGTCACCTGTTGATTGGCTGGGACATTTCAGTCGCCTCAGGAGAAACACTTGCCTCCGTGGGTGATACCGAGGATCTACTGCAGTGGGTACGACGTGAATATGGTCACGGTAACCCATCTGCATGGACAACCACTCTGACCATTCGCCCACCAAGGCAATACCCCACGTCATGGAACGATGAAGACACCATTCTTGGTGACTTTCTGCGTGCCGCTGACAAACATCGCAAGCTTGATGGGCGTGATTTGAACCTCATGCCAGTTACCGAAGAACACTCGGGTCTCAACAGTACAACGACCACATTACTGGCAGAAGTCGCTGCCTCCGAGCGGATGGACGTGCTCGACCAAGCAACCCTGCTGGGTGTCGAATTGCTCCGTGGCGGAAAGCCGAACCTGGTGCAGAAATCATGAAAGTTAAAGACATTCAAATCGACGGATTCGGTGTTTGGACCGGACTCTCCGTAGACTCCCTTCCTGAAGGGATGACCTTGTTTTACGGCCCGAATGAGGCTGGCAAAACAACGCTGATGCAGTTCGTACGTGCGATGCTGTACGGATTCACGGACGATCGTCGCGAAAAATATCTGCCACCCGTGCATGGTGGCACACCGGGCGGTGCGATCCGGGTGACAGGTCCCGGTGGGGGCTATGAGATCAGACGTCGTAGTCAACTCACGGATACCGGAGCAACAGGTCAATTATCCGTCACGGGACACGATGGACTCAGTCAGGGGCAACACCGTCTTAGCAGTCTCTTGGGGCAAATTGATGAGTCCATCTTTACCAATGTATTCGCAATTGGAATGCGGGAACTACAGGAACTGAGTACTCTCGATGACACTGCCGCCGCTGATGAACTGTACAAACTTTCCAGTGGCCTCGACCGTGTCTCTCTCGTTGATGTGTTGCGATCATTAAGAGATGGCCGTCAGGACTTGGTTGGAACGGAAGCAACTCATAATGAAGCAGAAGCCGTCAAACTGCATGACCTGATCAGCAAACGAGAACAGCTTCGTGATGAAGTACAGCGACTGACTCGAGGTGGCCGTCGCTGGAGTGAATTGGCATCACAGCGGCGAGTGCAAGAGCAGGAAATCGACGAGCTCGTTCAGCGAATTTCTGGCTGGGAGCGTGAAGCTCGTTGCGTTGAGATTGCCTCGGGTGTTCTTGAAAAATGGCAAGAACGCGACCTGTTATCTGAGTCGATAGAAGAGATGGAAGAGGACGCTCTTTTTCCGGAAGAGGCTCCCTCGCAGTTGGTGCAGATCGACGCCATGATGGAGGAGCGTCGTGCACGACTGGATGATGTCAAAAGCAAGCGGCGTGCGATACGCGAAAAAGCAGAACAACTTCCAGTCAGTCGACGACTGCTCGATTTACGAAGCCGAATTGAGGCTGCCGCCGAGCAGGCAACATGGATCGAAGCGCTCGAAGAGCAGTTGGAGCGTCTTGATCAACGCATCGAGCGGGCCCAAAAACAGCTTGAATCGGATGCTGATCGGCTGGGCATGGATGAGGAGGACCGTGAGACCCTGATCTCGGGAGACCTTTCCCAATTACCAGACTTGTCCAAGCAGACAATGAGCGCCTTGTCAGGCCC
>DOPG01000199.1:0-13492 GCA_003513555.1 Rhodopirellula sp.
CATCACAGCTCGTCGTTCAGGAAACGCTTTCCATCTCTGGAACGGTGGAATCTGTTTCCGGCAATGTACTCGTGGTGAAAGATGAGAAAGGCAAAGCTTATACCGTCCACGTTCAACCGAAGAACAAAAACAGTGTTCGACTAGCTGGTGGTCAATTCCTGCGGTCCCCTGCTGAAATCCAAGTCACAGGCAGTTATGCGGTAGATGATTTGAAGACGGGTCAAAACATCCGCTTCCAATGCGACCTGAACCGCCTTGGGCGAACAAAAGGTGAGGTCTCTGAAATAACTCTTGTGACCGGTAATGATGAGGCCAACGGAATTACGATCATTGAAGAAGGTGGTAAATCCGGCGTTCACTCAAAGTGCGCGATCGTCGCCGAGTTGAATCGGGTAACAAATGGTCGCCTGGTCGTGAGACTTCCACCAAATAATGGATTCACACGAAAATCCACCTTATCTATTCCGGTAGCGGAAGATGCGAGGGTTGGTTTCAAGAGCAATGATATTGCCCGGGCTGGAGCCGGAGCTGTAGTCAAGAAACTGAATGCTGTGCTTTTGGACACAGGAGACATTGTAGCCAAAACGCTCCATATCGAAGTCAGCAACAGGACGACTGCACGCGAGAGTGTAGATGATTCGTTGCTGGCCAAGTATCGCCATTTATCTGATGAGCCTCAAAAACCGCGACTGATTCGTTCACAACACTATGCGTTCATGACAGATGTATCAGACCGCCAGGCAAGCATCATTCTCGACAAATTGGAAACAATGGTCGTGATTCTGTCAAAGTACTTTGGTCAGACGCCGAGCGGTATTGTTGAGGGCTTTATCGTCCGTGATCTGTCTGGTTGGCCTGACGGTTTATTGAAAGAACCTGCCGGAATCGCAAAGATTCAAAACGATGCTGGGATCTGCTTCAACTCGTCACTTGGAAACCGACATCGATCAGTACTTTATTCATGTGATGACCATGGCGTCATCCAACATGAGTGCACCCACGGATTTTGTCACCTTGCTTTCGGTTCCACAGGTCCCACATGGCTGGCCGAAGGCTTGGCAGAAATGGGACAGTATTGGAAATACGATAAAAAGGCGTTGGATATCAACCCGCGTGTCATCTCCTATTTGCAAGCTAGCCAACCGAAGCGAAAGTTGCTTGACATCGCGGTACCTGGAAGAGTCGATCCTGGAACATGGCAAGACTATGCATGGCGATGGGCATTGTGCCATCTATTGGCAAATAATCCTAATTATGCAGACCGCTTCAAGCCTCTGGCAATCGCTCTGATGAAAAAACAGGCAGGTGCAACATTCGAAGTCGTGTATGGTCCTACCTCCCAACAACTCGCTTTTGAATACGACTTGTTCCTCGACCAACTTGATAATGGATACCGTGCTGACCTTTGTGCCTGGCAGTGGAACCGGAAATTCAGCCCACTAGCCGGTAAACGGCGAACTCAAGTGCAAGTGTCAGCTTTGTTAGGTTGGCAAGCGACTGGGGTACTACTCGAGGCAGGCGCATCCTACGACGCTGCCGCTGTTGGTAATTGGAAAATTGCAAAAGATGGCGGTGAGTACGATGCTGATGGTGATAATGCCGGACGTGGTCAACTGGTTGCAGTGATTTTAAAAAATTTCAAGCTTTCAGATCCTTTTCCAATCGGCAAGCTGAAAAGCTTTGTATCACCGACCCAAGGCCAACTATTCCTGCGCTGCCAAGATGATTGGAACAAACTGGCAGACAATGCAGGGGAGCTGACAGTTCATATCCGCCGAACTCCGCAGGCTCGATAGGAAGTTCCACCATCGGGTTCTTCAGGATTCGTGGTCGCGTTTCCCAGGCGGTAAAAGCTGCGACAGGAGCTAAACCCCCTGACCACCCGTCGCATCATGCTTATTAGAAAGCCGTCACGAGACTCAAGGCAAAGACGAAAAAAACCAGTCGGTATTATTCTCAGACACATAATAGGGACCGCAATCAGAAACCAGGGAACATTGAACTTCATTGGGCCGCGAACTTGATTGGACTGCCCCGAAAAGAGTGGAATTTTGATTACTCTGCTGTAACTACCCGTTGGTGTATACTTGTTGACATGCTTGAGAGAATTTTATTTAAATCATTGCTGCCTTTAAGGCTGATAGTCGGTGGCATCTTACTGGTATGCATACCTGTCTCGGCATGCGGTGATCTTCAACCTGACGTGAATACTTTTCGCCGGCAGGTAAAACCGCTACTGCAAAAGTACTGCCTGGAATGTCACGGAACTCAGAAATTCGAGGGCAAGCTACGCGTCGACAACATTGATCCGAATATCATTTCCGGCGAACACTCTGGAAGATGGGAGGATATTCGGGAAGCTTTCAATTCCGGCGAAATGCCACCCGAAGATCACCCGCAACCGACCATTACTGAACGATCGGTGATCACCGGGTGGTTGGATACAGAATTCAAAAAATCAAAGCAGCATGGAAAATCGAGCAGCCAAGGCAGCGTCCGACGCTTAACTCGATATGAACTGCGTTATGCACTCGAAGATTTGCTGCAAATTTCCGTAGCAAATGAAATCAACGCGCTTCCCGAAGAGGGCGCGAGCATAGAAACCGGTTTAAAGAACAGTTCGCAGCTGCTCACAATCAGTGGGCCACACCTCGAATCCTACTTGAATGTTGTGCTGTCTGTTATTCAAAAGATGAAGCAGATTGCAGCATTTGAGCCATATTCCGAGAAGATCGATATTGCCAACCTGGATACCGAGCCGGCCGTTACTTTTACGTCCGAAGGTCGCAAGAAAAAACCGCCTGTGGAAAAAGTTGAACGTGCTGGCGAAGGGGTGTTGATTAAGCAGGGTGGATACATTGATCTGCCCATTCACTCCATTTCCAAATACATGTTCCAAACATCTCTAACAGCAAAAGCAGAGAAACCCGGAAAGCTGCAAGTCGCCATCGGCTTCACTCACTCAGAGGTCGACCCGCGCCAGAAAACGTCGGTGCTTGGAGACATCAACATAGAAAACAGTGATGCATTGCGCACCTACTCGCTGAACTCCTATCCGGAGAAGCTGTCGACCGAAATGACACGAGCGTTAGATCGCCCATTTTTCATTCGCATCACGAATCGAGGTTCGCAGCCGATTTACTTGGATGCTTTTGGTTACGAAGGAAACGTCAACACTGAGCTGACCGAGAGTCTGATCCCAGCAGACCTCAGTGAGGAGGACACTGCAGATCACATACGCAACAGCATTCAAGGGTTCATTGAGAAAGCATTTCGACGGTCTCCAAGTGAAGCAGATTTTCAAAAGTATTACAGCGTCTATCAAGCGCACAGTCGTGACGAGGACGCAATCACCGCCTTGTTGAGCACCTACAAAGAAATATTGTGTTCACCCAGTTTCCTATACCTGGGCATTCCTGGTGAGTTGTCTGACACGGATAAAGTGAACTACAAGTTAGCCGAGAAGTTGGCAATTTTTCTGTGGTGTTCAGTACCGGATCAAGCCTTGCTGGAATCCGCATCAGCAGGTGAATTAACCATTCCCTCTGCCCTTTCGTCACACGTTGAACGGATGCTCCGCGATGACAGGTCACGACGGTGGGTTGAACACTTCACCGATCAGTGGCTTCAAACTTCGAAACTGTTCAATGTCGCTGTCGACAGAGACTACTATCCACGATTTAGAACTCCCTTGAAGGATTTAATGCGTCAGGAAACGGTCGAGTCAGTCAATGATGTTTTCAGAAATGGTTCTCCCGCGCTTGATCTGTTGGATGCAAATCATATTTTTGTTAATCAGACGTTGGCCGCGTTCTACAAAATCAAAGGGGTCAGGGGGAATGACTTCAAGAGAGTTGCAGTGAATGCAAATGTGAATCGTGGAGGGTTGTTAACGCAGGGAACCTTTCTCGTCGGCAACTCTGACGGGATGAATTCGCATGCCATCCTGCGAGGGGTGTGGTTGGCCGAAGTAATCCTGAATGACCCACCCCCAGAACCACCCAAGAATGTGCCTCCATTGGACGAGAATCTTCCAGATTTCGATAAATTGACGCTCAACGAAAAACTGTTTGCCCACCGCAACAATGCCGCTTGCAAGACTTGTCATCAGAAAATAGATCCATGGGGTATTCCATTCGAAAACTTCGACGCAAGCGGTGCTTGGCGTGATAACGTACTTGTTCTTTCCAAGGCAGAAACTGGGCCTAAGAAGACTAAGAAACCAATTTATCATCGAGACTTTGTCGCTATTCACCGCAAATCGACCTTACCGGACAAAGTAAATATTGATGGTGTGAGTGAACTGAAACAGCATCTCGTACAACATCGCAAGCACGACTTTGCTCAAGGTATTGTGGAAAGACTTCTGGCTTGTGCACTGTCACGAGACCTCGATTATCATGATGAAGATCAGGTAAAACAGCTAGTCGAACGTTTCGAAGAAAGTAATTACTCTGTACCCGTGATAATTCGTGAAATCGTCCAAAGCGAACGATTCCAACGAGGATATTAATGCAATGGCCGTGAAAACGTGGCATCTACAACGACGAACATTTTTGCGGGGGGCTGGTGTCTCGCTTGCACTTCCATTCATGAATGCGATGGCGGTGGGAGCAGAAGAAAAAGTACTTCAAAGTCTCCCAAAAAGAGCAGCATTCATCTTTTTTCCAAATGGTGTGAGTCTTCCACCAGAAAAAGATCCACAGCACGAGGATTGGTACTGGTTTCCCAAAGGAGAAGGAAAGAACTACGAATTCAGGACCAGCCAAGCTGCGTTGAATCCATTCCGTGACAATATCTCCGTCATATCGGGACTGTCACATCCACAAAATCGCAATAGCGGCGATGCGCATGTGAACCCCACTGGATTCATGACGTCCAAAGATATCGTGAAAGGGAAAACAAGCTTCAACTCCATTTCGATCGATCAGGTCATCAGTGATTACCACAGTGGCCAAACGCAGTTGGCTTCGATGCCTCTTTCGACCGTGGGTGGCGTTGGTAATTTGTCTCGAACTTACACGCTGTCTTTTGATAAGAATGGCAAAGGAATTCCAGCGTGGTCAAACCTGAAGGATATTTACGAAAGGATGTATGTTGCAAATAGCCCGGCAGCCAAGGCCAGATTGCGAGAAAAGACACACCTACTCAATGAAATCTATCGAGATGCCAAAGACCTCAAACGAAATCTGGGTCAAGAAGATCAAGCGACACTCGACGAGTACCTTGCATCGATTGCAGAGCTAGAAAAAAAAGTTGCCAACGACAAGTTGTGGGCCGACAGGGAAGCCCATGCACTGCCTCCAGAAATGAATTTGGAGATTGAGTTTACCGATGTAGAGAACTACATCCAGACGATGTACGACTTGATGTACCTCGCTTTCAAATCAGACATTACCCGTGTCGCGACCTATCAAATCGCATCTGAAGGTGGTACTGCACCTACCAATAATCTCTCCAAGCATATTGGCATCGGGAAAGATCTTCATCAATTGAGCCATTCTGCGGCCAAGGGCAAAGACGGCTTCAAGGATTGGGGACTGTGGGATCAATTCGTGGCCCAACAACTTGCCTACTTCATCAAGCGGTTAGGGGATACAAAAGAGGGAGACGGGTCTCTTCTTGATCGATGCCTGGTCTTTCAAGGAGCGGCAACGTCCAAGGTTCACGACAACACAAACTTTCCTTTGATTCTTGCCGGTGGCAAGAAGATGGGTCACAAAGCAGGACAATTTGTCACTTACGACGAACAAGCAAATGCATTGTCCAACCTGTTCGTCAGGATCGCCAATTCGATGGATGTTCCGATTGAAAATTTCGGTGACAGTTCTGGCATTCCCATGAACGAGCTTTTTGTCTGAAGTCTTAAAAAACATCCAACTTCACCAAGCCATGGTGCGCTGAATCAACACCACAAAGATAACGGCGTTATGTGTGAATTACGGCCTTCGCGCGGTCGATCACCTAATGCGTTGCCAAGCTGTCCATCTACGATGGCGTTTGGCGACGATGGATTCAACATTCTATTCGACGCGGCGTGAACTCAGATGCTGTTCGTCTAGCACAACAGAACACGCTCAGGGATCTCCGTCGGGTGGCTGTTCTACTGAACCAAAGCTGAGCATGATTTTTGCGTTCGTGAGTGGGTAGCGATGTCCAATGCTATTCGTCTGTAAAAGCTGAGAACGCCTGAATACAGCTACTAGCTGTGTATGCCTTTGGAGAAGAGCATTGGTTAAGTCGATCACACAAATCGGTCGTCTTGATGATGATTGTGACCGTCTATCGGGAGCATATATTCATTCGTCGGATCTTTCTATGACTCGTGCGCAAACAGCGGCTGCGGTTGCTGATCATGCCGCGGAAGTTCACGCAAGAACACGTAGGCCTCATCATGTAATGATTCACGAGTCCAGTCCATCGCTAGTAGCGCCGACGCCCCATGCTCATCTGTATCCTCACCTTCTGTGCAGTAGGATTATTCAAGAAAAAGACGCACCGAGAAAGCCAGGCGAACAAGACACTTGAGACGTCAAAGCTGTTTCCCCTACCATTCTTAAACGAAAGAATTTAAGCTGTCAGTGTGCGTGCAGCGTGGCTGAGGTCAGACACCGAATTTAGAAGTTGTGCCACGCAAGTTGTTCAATTTATCGACAGAATTCACTCGGATTAGTTCATGAAGTCATTTCTAGTTTTTGCTGGTCTTTCTGTTTTCGCTCATTCGTTGCACGCAGCCGATTGGAACCAGTACCGCGGGCCTAACGGAGACGGAAAGTCTTCGGAGTCCATCGATTCAGTTCGTTTTGAGGCCGGGATGCAAGAACCCGTATGGAAAATCCCCACCAACCTTGGCTTCAGTTCGTTCGCTGTCTCTGGTGATGCTGTCTACACAGTAATCAAACGCCAACATGAGGGTGAAGACCACGAAACCTGTATCGCTCTCGACGCGAAAACAGGCAAGGAAAAGTGGGCAGTGCCATTGAGCTCCAGTGACTACGAGCATGACGGCGGCAATGCTGGTGCTCGTGATAATCGCGGTGGCGATGGTCCCCGGAACACTCCTACGGTGGATGGCAAACATGTCTACGTGTATGACGGACGACTTGTCTTAAGCTGCCTCAACGCAAACGACGGTTCACTTGTGTGGAGACATGATGTGGTCAAGGAATTTTCGGGACGCCACATCAAGTGGTACAACGCAACTTCTCCTTTGTTACACAAGAACATGTTATTTGTCAGTGGTGGTGGACCCGGTGAAACTTTTCTTGCATTCGATAAAGACTCTGGAAAAGTTCTGTGGAAGACTGGTGATGAATTGATGACTCACGCCACGCCTCACATCGCAACGATCAATGGCCAACCACAAGTGGTCTTTTTCATGCAATCAGGCCTTGTTGCTTTAGCCGCAGAAACAGGCGAACTCGCGTGGACATCCCAATTCCCGTTCAGCGTATCCACAGCCGCGTCCCCAATTTCAAATGGCAACCAAGTTTACTGCTCCGCTGGTTATGGTGTCGGCGCAGGTCTTTTCTCTGTAAATGACACTAAAGAAGCAGATGAGGTATGGTTCAAGCCAAATGAATTGATGAATCACTGGAGTACCCCGGTTGTTCACAATGGGCACCTGTATGGAATTTTCGAATTCAAAAAATATGGACGAGCACCACTGCAGTGCGTCGAACTTAGCACTGGTGAAATCAAATGGTCACATCCAGGCTTCGGTCCAGGCAACTGCATTTTGGTGAATGACCAGTTGGTTGTGTTATCAGATGCTGGCAAAGTTACGCTGGTGAAGGCAACGCCGGACGAGTACAAGGAGGTGGGCAGTGCGGAAGCGATTGAAGGAAAATGCTGGTCAACGCCGGCATTCAGCAATGGTCGACTCTATGTAAGAAGCACCCAAGAGGGAGCTTGTTTTGACCTGTCAAAATAGCGGCCGGCCAAGGCATCACTCAGAGTTCGATGTCAGCACCTAGTACTAATTTCACATCCTTGTCTTTTGTACTTGCATTGCCATTTCTGACAAAACACGAACCAGCAAAAGTAACCGATCGACATTGCACAATGTCCGTAACGCTAAGAAATCCCACCTGCGTTCAATGCCTGATTGGACGCGTTGTTCTTGAAGACGATCAACACTGAGCACGAGGTAGCTTCCGCGTCCTCACTTGATCCACACGTCCTACCCTACTTGTTTCTCGCTGCCAAAATCTGCGACAACCAATCCTCTTTAGCTTCGTCACGCGTCAGATTCCAATACACAAGACCGCCATAGTATTGAATCTGCACAGGCTTGATTCGATCATGCTCCGAAACTAACAGTTTGATTGGGTTTCCTTGCACTGCCTGTTTTACTGAATTCACGATGTGATTCGCACTCCATTTGTGATCACCAACAGCAATGATCTTTTGTTGAGGAGCCAGCATTGCTCTATCTGCGGGACTATCGAGTAAAATGCTCTTGATTTCACCTGTGGACGAAATCGAAAGTCCCAGTGAATCAAGCAAATCGACACCTGATCTTTGGCGAAATGTATTTGCCGGAATCTTGGGCCGATTACTGCTTTTTTCAAAACGGTAACCCAACAGGCTCGCGACCTCGGGATCAAATTGCTTCTGAAAGGACTCGATCCGACGAGATATCAAACCATCCCAATCAAAGGGTGCTACCGAACCTAGTTGCTTTACAACTTCGCTGCGATCAAACGGTGCTGGTTGCTTCACTGATCGTTGTGATTTGAAAAATGAGTGGCAAAAATCATCCAATGACTTATTGCCATTCGTCAAATGGCGTATTCGCGCATCGGCTTCCAACCAAAATAACATTCCTTCCATGTAATAATCCTGACTCCGTCTTAACCCACCCCAACTCGGGCTGCCAGCGCGAAGGATATGTGATGCAGCGGCCGTGTCCGCGAGGGTCCGCCACTGCCGCCCCTGTTGGTTCATCGCATTTCGAAGTTCTACCAAGAGCCGATTTTTGAATTCCTCATCACTCATTAAACCGCTTCTCGCTTCCACCAATTCTCCCAAGTACTGCGTAAGTCCTTCATAAACCCAAAGCAATTCAGTGTCTTTCGGCGTATGAAAATCACTTGTCAACATTCCCTCGGGGCGTCGAAACTTACCGCACCAGGCGTGCAGATATTCATGTGGAACCAAAAGGCGATCCCAACCTTTTAATGCACTCACCGATTGCAGTGACGATGGGGGTAGCACGTTGAATGTGGAGCGTGCGTGCTCAAGCCCATTCTTGGGTAATGAATCAGTAACCCCCAGTAAAATGTCAAATCGATCGAAGGGATGAGATGCCATCAAATGAGACGTTTGCCGCACCATTTCAGCATACTTCTTTACAACATCGTCACTGATACTTTCTCCAGAATCATTGTCAGTAAAGACATGAAGCGTGTGCGGAGGAGAAAGTGTATTATCAGTGACCAGATCAAAACTGCGGTAATAGCGACCAAGCATCATGGGACTGTCCACGAGTGTCCGCAGGCTGACCGGTCGGAACGATCGTGTGTTTTCTTCCTCCGCATCGTTCTCCGACTCACTCAAAGCAGACGCCACCTGCCAATGACCAGGAAGGTGGACACTAACGCCAATCTGTTGTTCATCAGCATCGACCCCGTCAGGATAAAGCAACAAGCAGCTTGGGTTCACTACTCCCATGGCTCCTGCAAAAAAGCAGTCATGTCCAAACGAGGTCGTTGTTGGTTGATTTACTAGATAGCGCAATGAGACAAGCAGTTCTTTTGTGCCACGAGGTGCTTCGACCTCCAGACGGTACACCTCACCCGGCGTCCGTCTCCAGTTCAAACGCTCACCATCACCGTCATGAACTTGCAGACCCGCAATATTTGCAATGGGGCCACCAGGACCGTGAGAACCTGGTACCCACTTCGGATACCACAGCGATATCTTTCTGACCTTCGCAGTTACAGCAACCGGGATGGTCAGTTTGGCTTCAAGCAGTCCCCTGTGTGGTTTGCTGCAATCGACCAATAAATGCATCAAATTGGAACTGTCTTTTTTTCCCTGAGCGAAAACTACGTCGGTCCCGGTAACCGCCACTGTAAACAGGGCCAGTAGTAGAATTTTCCCAAGAAGCGAATCGTGCATGGCGGTACTTTTGTGAAACGAAAACAACGGCTCAACCACCACTTTGCATGGTAAGCCCACGGGTTTCAACGAAAAAGAATCGAATTGAAGCATTCGGCGCACGAGAAACTCAAAAGACGCTCATTTATGAACAACGCAATACCTTTTACCCGAGATTGAGAAAGATCATCCAGCTGTTACCGACCGAGAGAAGGTACAACCACGTCCCGCTACCCAAGCAGCTACTATTTGCCAATGAAGCATGGTCATCAACTCAACAGATACTTGTCAGTCAAAGTTCGCTTGCATCTGCAGGATGCAACAGATAACACCAGGAAACCCAACTGCGTTTTACCCGATAAAGCCTCCAGATCACTGCCTTCAAGGCACACGCCTGCGTATTTGGCATTGAACCAACTTCACATCAGACAAGCTTACTATAGGTCAACAACTAGAAACGCCTGAACGCACTTGCCGGAACGTTGCATTGCTGTTCAAAGACGCAATCGGGGAACCACCCATGAATGTAGCCTGAAGGATCGTGCCTCAGCTACAATGAAGCACTTGGTCTGAGAAATGATCAAGCGTCAAGTGAGAGCCATTGTTACGTGCATACGCTTCGTGATCTGTCTCACCAAGAAATTCAAATACATCCCTTAATTGTACGACTGGTGTTGTTTCATCCAATGCTCTCGCCTTTGGGAGGTTGAAAAAAGGAATATAGCACCACTGATGGTGTTCGTAATGCATCCAAACGTTGTGTGGAAAGAGGATCTGCTGAAACAACCAATGAGTCTTATAACGATGTGTCTCAGCAATGCCACGATGCTCGGTCCATCCCCGAAGCTCGATCAAGGCCCAAAAAACTGTTGGGATAGCGATCGCATAAAGACCTAAAAGCCAAAGGCTATCTAGTACCCACAGTATCAATGCGAAGCACGCCCACCATATTGGGATACCAACCCACTCAGTTTTTGTTTTTGGAAGCAGGCTACGAATCAGTTTTGCATAATCGAGTATTTGCATACCCAGACAGCCCTTGATGAATCGCCACACAGGGGCTGCTGTTTTCACAGGGATTTTCCACTCATCGGACTGGAAGAAATGCATCTCAGGATCATGCTCGGTACCCAGATGTCGATGATGACGTTGATGGAAACGACGATACCCGGTAAGCGATCCACCGATTGGCCAAAAACACAACAGCATGCCAATCGCATCATTGGCTTTCCGATATCGAGTCGCGGTGTAGTGGGCCGCTTCATGTCCCAGAACCCCGAGTGCGTGTTGTCGTGTCCCGATCACCAGCACGCTTGCCAGACAGACCCACCAGGTCGGCCACATTCCGGCACAAAGCATCGCTCCCACGATGACCATCCAATCGACGGACAATGCCAGAACAAATCGCCACACCACCGGTTTGGCAAGTTGTTTCAGCTGTCGTTGTACATCCTTTTTTTTTCTGATCACCTCACTTGGCGTAGGTGTGTTGGGTCGGCTTGATTCGTCATTCTGGTTCATGGTTGTGTTCTTTTGGCAGTTTGTAGCTTTCAACGGGATGGTATTTTTCGGAGTCGTGATTTCAACAGGCGAGACCGCTTGCGACATGAATACCGGCCGAGATCGTTGCGTTCATCGAAGCCAGCTCACGACGGATCTCGGGGATAAGATCACGCATCTGTCCGGCTAGTTCTTTTGGCAACTGCTCTACTTTGAACTGGGTGGTCATCCTGAAAAACGAATCGAGGCCAATCTGATCACTGCTCATGACCTGTACCTGTCGGGTCACATTCGTAAAGTTGTGTGAGGCCAGCAGATCATCGAGTGTTCGTCCAACATGTCGATTACCGCCACCCTGAGCTTGAAAGAATCCGGCTGCTCTGGTGAGTTGGTCGAAGGAAGAGCAGGATGGTGTCACGTTCAGATCGCGATCATCGACATCCACAATCACGACGCGACCGCCCGGAGTCAGAACTCGATTGATTTCAGTGACGGCTGCATCAGGATCACACAGGTGCTGAAACAGAAATCTTGCGTAAACAAAATCGAACGAGGATGTTTCGAACGGCAGCTTCGTACAATCTGCTTTACGGAAGGTAGGTGATTCAAAACCATCCTGCTGCGAATCAGAGATGGCAACATTCAGAAGTGATTCATTGAGATCGACTCCTGTCACGTGACTGTCGGGTACAAGTGATTTGATTTTGCGAGTCACAACACCTGGTCCACATGCCAGATCAAGGATGTTGTGGCAATTTTGTATCCCATGCGCAACCAGCACTGTCTTTTCCTGTTGCCAAAATGAGCTCGCCTGTTCTTTCAAGCGGGCCAGTTCCTGTTTCCTTTCCTCGAATTCATCGAATGAGTAAGTACCGAGGTTGGTTCCGGAGAGCCGCTGGATGTGAGTGGTTTGCATCTCGAAATTTCCTTCGTGGGGCAGCACAGAGTCGGAGCCCTGTCATAGAGTGAAGCGAAAGAGGTTTGGTTTACTGGTCAATTGGTTTTCAAAAAGTTGCCTTCTTGGCGTTGTCTACCATCGCGTCTCAACAGGAGATGCTGAGCTCGTTTTGATCGATCTTGGATGTGGTGGAAGTTTGCGGTGTGACGGCGTCCCGAGCAGACCACCGCTCACCAAACTGTTGAATGTTCAAAATTTGGGGATACAGCGTGACTGCTCTGGCACTCACAAGCCGCTGGTGCAAAACGGTATAACCCAGCCTCTGGTAAACCCGAGCCAAATGCTGTTCGGACCAGCAGAGGTCAAATCGGCATCCCGACTCAATCGCGAGTCGAAGGCAAAATCTCGCCAGTCCAATCAGGACGGTGCCACGGCGATATTTGGGATGAATGATCAGCCGATCCGTGCGACTGAAATTTTCAGGTTCACTGCTTGGAAGACCAATTTTGTTATTGATGATCGAATCCGCATAATGATCATCTCCAGCCACGCTGATGTAGGTACCCCATCGAATGGTACCAACGGTTTCGTCGCCTGACCTTGCTTCGATCAAATGCAGTTGGTTATCGAGTTTTCTCTGTTGACGACCTCTCGCACCGTCTTCTTGGAGCAGGTCTGTTCGTCCCATCATCGAGTAACATTGACGTCGAAAGTCTGTGATTGACTGTTTGCGTTGATTGCTGGTGGCTAATTCGAATGTGACAGGTTTGCGGCGGCTCATCGGCTCGTACTCCCAAGTAAAACTTCGCAAGGCCTCCTGCTGTGGCTATCGACAGGAGTTATGGATCGAAGCGTCAGCGGAGAATCGCTCAGGCGCGCAATTAATGAAAAACTCCAAGAACAGCAAACTGACTTCGCTGCGGGGATCACCAAATTGCCAATGATTTTGCCCGCGAGTGGGTTCCGTGATTCAAGTGGTTGCAAACGGAG
>DOPG01000199.1:13675-13855 GCA_003513555.1 Rhodopirellula sp.
GTGATTCAAGTGGTTGCAAACGGAGAGAACGTCGATTTGCCGTGCGCATGGTGAGGACCTTTGGTCGTAGAAAACACGAAAGATGCGGTGAACCGCACGTTTGAATTACAACGCACAGGTCATGCCAAAAGCCCAAAAAGAAAGCGGCACGGTACGCCAGCAGACGCTATTTTGTCGTGA
>DOPG01000189.1 GCA_003513555.1 Rhodopirellula sp.
GAGGCTGATGGACGTCCAGAATTCTTGGTTGAACCACATGCAAAAAACGGGGGAGAAGCTTGGTTGGAACTGTGCTGTCATCCTCGTGTGCTCGACGCGGTGGAGTCAATTTTGGGGCCAAATTTGATCTTGATTATGTCGCATCTGATTGTGAAACGCCCTGCAGATGGTTTGCCTGTTGCCTGGCATCAGGACAATACTTACTGGCACTCGGTGCAGGGAACTGAGGTGTGTACCGTGTGGCTGGCGATTGATGATGCGGATACCGAGAACGGTTGCATGAATGTGATTCCTTGCACTCATGCAAATCATCCCGACCTGGAAAAAATATCGACGGGTGGTGACGATCTGCTTGGCACCACGGTCGCAGTCAGTCAGCTTGAGGCAGGACAGGCGGTTCCGATCGAGCTCAAAGCGGGCGACTTGTCAATTCATGATTCTTTTATCATTCACGGCTCCGAAGCCAATCAGTCAAGTCGTCGCCGAGCCGGTTACACAATGCGATACGCCAATGCTGCCAAGGTCACTGTCAACATGGATGACCACTGGGTCGAAGTCTTCCGTGTTCGCGGAACCCCCCATGTCGCAGAAGACTACACCGATCTTAGGCCCGGAAAGTGATCGGACTACTGTTGAAATTCGTACCAAGCTGCTACTGAAGCTTCACAATTTAGCGAATGAAGCGTTAGCGAAGATGCAACGCGATCCAAACGAGGTTGCTGCGGAATGTTGGGATGGGATGCAAGGTTAAAGACAAAAACAGTTGTCGATGTTGTCAGATTCAAATATCCTGCGCGCGAATATTTTTTGTTTGAGCCTGAGCCCTTACTAGAGATCCTTTTCTGAGCGTTCCGTTTTTTGAATGGAGTTTGGTATGGACGTTATTGCGTCAATTGTGGCTTGGGTATTATGCCTCGGTATTGGTGTCCCTCTGGCGTTCCTTGGAGTTTTTCACTTTGCGTTCCCCAAGGCAGCTTGGTCGGTTTATCGCGTGTGGGGCAGGCTATGGAAAGCAGATCCACAGGTCATTGCACCCAACTACAATTCCGGGGCCGCGATGCGCGTCGTCGGAATCACCTGTGGGTTGGCAGGTCTTGCGATCTGCCTGGTTCCAAAGCTATTGGGATTTTGACTTGGAATGGTGAGGTTATTCTTTGCCCAGCGGATCGCCGCTTTTTTTCATCCAGTTCTCCAACGCTGCCATCAATTCTTCGGCTATCTCTTGGTGTTTGGGGTCACCGATCAAGTCGTTGGTTTCCCACGAATCCTTTTCCAGATTGAATAGTTGTCGGCGACCGCTGTGCGTGTAATACAGCAATTTGTAGTTCCCCTGACGAACTGCTCGTACACCATTGGGAACTTTGACATTGGGCATGTAGGCACCAAACAGCTGTGGTTGCCCACCGGCTTTACCTTGGAGCACATCATGAAAGCCGAATTCTTGCGTGTAGGTCGGAGCCTCAACTCCTGCCAGTTTTGCGAGGGTGGGATAGATCCCATGCAGATAGGCGAAGCCTTCTCGGGATTCTCCTGACGGCACACCCGGACCGGCGATGATCATTGGCACACGCCATGAGCCATCGTACAGATTCTGCTTTCCCATCAATCCATGTTCACCCACTGAAAGGCCGTGGTCGGCTGTGAACAAAATGATTGTGTTTTTCAACTGACCCATTGCATCGAGCTTGTTGAGCAGTTGTCCAATGCGATCGTCAATCTGTGCGCACATTGCCAAATAGATTGCACGCTCACGACGCACTGTTTCGGGACTATGGGGTGGCTTGTAGACCATCTCGTCCCGAACAAGCATGTCACCATTATCGAAGGGATGGATTGATTGGTAATTCGGTGGCTCGTAAACATTCTTGAAGCGAGCGAGAACTTCATTGGGAACGTGCCGTGGATCATGCGGAGCATTCGTTGAGATGTACATCATGAATGGTTTACCTTGATCCCAAGTTGAGTCGAGAAAGTTTTCAGCTGCGTTATAAAAAACGTCGGTGCTCCACCCGGTAGTTTGATGCTTCTCGACCTTGCCCGGCCCTGCAATTCGTTGGCAAGTAGGGTTCATCATTCCAATTTCGATTGCATTATCCTCGGCTCCCCCGCGATCACGCTGATTGAAAGGAAGCATGCCGCCGGTAATCGCTTCTGCATGGTCGAATGATCTGAGTAGTGCCGCGTTGCCGTTGTGCCATTTACCTGTTCCGAAAGTCTGCCAGCCCTCTTCACGAAATTGTTCTGGAAACAGTTTGTCTGCAGTATTCAGATTCGCTGGTCCTGCATACGAAAGTCGGTCGGGCGTCACTGACCACAGAGGACGACCCGTCAAAATCATCGCCCGACTACAGGTGCAGATCGCTCCGCTGAAGCCTCCTTGATGAACCGTGTTTTGCATTACGGTCCCACGACGAGCTAATGCGTCAATGTTCGGAGTGATAGCTTGGCTACCCCCGGTGGCTGTCACACAACGCCGGCTCATGTCGTCTGTCATCAAAACCAGGATGTTCGGACGTTGTTTTGACGCCGCGGGTTGTGCAGCTTTTGTTATCGGTGAGGTGCCGAAGATCGCTGTCAGTAGCAATGATGTGGTGAATAGATTACGAGGGCACGGAATGGGCATTGGGATCACTGAGCTTTGGGGGCTTGTCTTTTGAAAATAGAAAAAATGCTTAGGCGGAAGGCAACTTGACCTCTGCTACAGTTCCGCTAACTGGCTTGGGTAAGTACTGGCCTGGGGTAGGGCAAACCAGGTCACGCTAGGACATCCAACAATCATATCCTAGTCGTTTTTCTGCTTTCGTTCAGCGACTGCTCAAGTTTCCGAAAAATCGCTGTCTGAAGCCATGCTGCGAGGGAAGGCTTTTGGGATAGAATCTACGGGATGGAAACATGAACCACGAGCTTCTGCATCAGGCACAAGCCAACCGCCTCATAATCTGCGATTGAATTTGCGGTGTGTTGAGGCGTTGCCGGCTTGGGATGCAGATTCGAGTCTTGTCCTCCCCCTCCCCCTCCCCTCTCCCCACGCAATTTTCCCGAGAAAGCAATGATGAAGTTTATTCCGGTGTTTCTGATGGCCTCTTTGATTACCTCGGTTGTCATAGCGCAGGATGATCGACCTTTTGTGGTGATCCATCGTCAGGGTGATGACAATTGTCACACTTTTCGGATACCCGCGATCGCAGTCACGAATGATGGGACGCTGTTGGCGGTTTACGACATGCGATATCGCAGTCGGAGAGATCTTCAGGGGCACATGGACATCGGTTTGTCACGCTCGACAGATGGAGGGAAAACATGGGAGAAGCCTCGCCCAATCATGGACATGGGAACTTTCGGTGGTCTGGCAGAGGACCTGAATGGGTGCTCCGATCCCAATATTCTCGTGGATAAGAAAACAGGTGAGGTGATTGTCAGTGCCGTCTGGACTCATGGAAGGGCTGGTACACACCAATGGCGAGATCGAGGTTCAGAGCCTGGCTTGGATCCGAGTCAGTCATCGCAGTTCATGATGGTGAAGTCTCAAGACGATGGCAAAAGTTGGAGTAGGCCAGAAAATTGGACTACGAAGCTCAAGCATCCCTCATGGTATCTGTTTGCTCCCGCTCCTGGAAATGGAATCACACTGAGTGATGGAACGTTGGTGATGCCAACCCAAGGGCGTGATGAAAAGGGGGTGCCGTTTTCAAATTTGATGTGGAGCAAGGATCACGGCAAATCCTGGACACTTTCTACGGCTGCACGGTCTGATACCACTGAGTGTGCTGTCGCTGAGCTTTCTGATGGTCGTTTGATGCTAAATATTCGTGACAACCGAAATCGAACGGATAAAAGCGACACGAATGGTCGCGCTGTTAGCGTCACTGGTGATCTGGGGGCATCATGGAAAGTCCATTCTTCGGACCACGGCAGCCTGCCCGAACCTGTGTGTATGGCAAGCCTGTTGGCTCATCAGCTCGACGATGGACGCCGTGTGCTGTTTTTCTCAAACCCGCGTACGAAATCGAAGAGAAAAAAAATGACGGTCCAGATGAGTCTTGATGATGGGAAAACCTGGACCAAAAAGATCCTCTTGGATGAGGATGGGGGAGCCTACAGTTCGTTGGTCATGGTGGATGATAAGACCCTTGGTATTCTGTACGAATCATCACGTGCAGACATAATTTTTCAGACCATCCAGCTTCAAGAGTTCGGGCTTTGATTTATTGGTCTACTTGATGCCGTTGTTTTGCATGTCGCAAGATCATCGTTAACAACGCGAATATTCGCAGTTCGCTACGGGGTGGTTACGGCGCAATTCATTCATTTCGCATGAAGGCGAACTTCGGCGCTGACAGGGGAATGATCTGATGGGTAACGCCCATCCCGTTCTGTTCGTATGATTCTCGCGCTCACCACTTCTGTATCGGGTTGAACAAACACGTAATCGATTTTTTTGCCGTCAGCACGGCCCTCAAACCCACCGCCTGTGCCTACTGATGTTGCGTCGGGGTGAAGTTTTCTAAAGGTGTCCACAAGAGCGATTGGGTTCTTTGGTAAAGTCGGCTCTCGATTTTTGATATACCGTATTACCGAGTTGTTTTCATCAGCATTGAAGTCACCTATGAGAAGAAATGGGTTCTCATGTGACCGCTCGCTAATACGTGCTGCGATCAGTTGGGCTGATTTCATGCGTGCGTTTTGGGATTGATGGTCGAAATGAGTGTTGTAAACGTAGAAGCAATGATTGGTGTTTTTTTCCTTCAAACGCACCCAAGTGCAAATTCTCAGGTAACGGTTGCCCCAATGCCGGGACTTGACCTCGGGGGTGTCGGATAACCAAAACGTCCCTGATTCCACAGCGGTGAAGCGGTCGCCGTGATAAAGAATCGCGGAGTATTCGCCTTTCTTGTCACCATCTCGCCCCTCTCCGACTTCCTTGAAATCCGGTAGCCGTTTGCGCAAGTCATCCAGCTGGAATCGAAAAGCTTCCTGCAAACCTAGCACATCGAGCTTCGCGTCACGGATCACGTCGGCAGCGAAGTCTTTGCGGTTCTTCCAACTGTTGTCACCATCGTTGGCTTGCCCATTGCGGATGTTGAAAGTCATCACGCGTACAGCAATGAACGCAGAATCTTGGGATTGCGGGTTGACGCTAAATCCAGTGTCAGCCGCAAGTATGGCTGATAATGTGAGAATCGTCGTGAGGAAGCGTTGGGATAGCATCGGGGCTTGTCGGAATAACAGGGCGTGGTGATTCGTATCGGATTCGCTAAGTGGCCATCCGGACGCTGCTGAAAAGAACGCGGTTTTGCCTTGGTAGCTGCATGTCGGCTAAACGTGAAGAGGTGAAATCAATCGAGGGAGATCTGACTCCCTGGCTTCAGAGCATTGGCCGGGTAGGGGCGTGAATCATCGAACACGTACATCTGCTCTGGTGTTTCAATCGTAGTTGCTGTTTCGTCGTAGAGTTCAGTGGTGTCATCGAAGACACCTGTGGGATCCAGTTTCAAGTGCTTGACCATGAAGGGGTACATCGCTTGTCTTTTCAGGTATTGGTAGCCGTGTTTGCGTCCCGGGTAATGGACGTTTTCGACATTTGCCTGTTTGCCATGAAGTGTGTAGATATTGCGGATGTAAGGGTATTCAACAACGGGTGTGTTTTTTGTCCAGTCACCACCCACTGAGACAAGTAGTTGTGGCCGTGGTGCGGCAAGTGCAGCAATTTCAGCATTGTTGGTTTCGAGTTTGTCTGTTTTGTGGATCGGCATGCCGCTTTCGCAATGACAGCCACCGAAAAAATGTGCCGATACCATCACAACCGGAACTGAGGCAGTGACTCGATCATCAACCGCTGTTAGGAGAAAGGTTTGCGTTCCACCTCCTGAGCATCCGGTGACTCCGATTCGATTGTCATCGACATCATCAAGGGCTTGGACGAAATCAATGGCACGAATGCTTCCCCAAGTTTGCAGGGTGAGAGCCTGATTGTGTTTATGGTTCCAGCCATGGTGCAAAGATTCGCCGAAACCAATCATGTCATAAGAAAACACCACTGCACCCATTCGAGCCAAGGTCGCGCAACGATTTTGTTGGTCGGGTCGCAAACGCCCACCTGCACGCCCAGTTGCGTGCCCATGTGGGCACAG
>DOPG01000320.1 GCA_003513555.1 Rhodopirellula sp.
GGTGAAGGGCCAAAGCCACCAATACCACAGGTCACCTTCTTGACCTTTCCGATGCGTCCCGCTCGCACCAACGCAATCGCCTGGAGGAATCGCTGCCCCGATTCGGTCCGCTGCATAGTCCCCACTTGGAAAGTACGTCCTGTTTTCTTTACGACTTGCTCAATCAACTTGCCTTCAGCAATCGTCAACGTAAGCGGCTTTTCACAATAGACATCCTTTCCAGCTAACATCGCCTCAATGGCAATTTTGGTGTGCCAGTGATCCGGAGCCGCAATCATGACTGCATCAATGTCTTTACGATCTAGTACTCGTCGGTAATCACCGTAGGAGTCAGGCTTCTTCCCCTGGCGTTTTTCTAATTTCTCGACGTTGGTTCCTAGAACCTTCGAATCCACATCAGCTAACGCAGCGAAATCCGCAAACTTGGTGGACTTGTTGGTAATCGTCACTCCCTGATTACGCAAACCAATCGTGGCAAAGACAGGCCGCTCGTTAGGCGACTGAAAACCTAACGCTCGCTCAGTTGACAAAAATCCACCCGATGCCAACCCCGTCGCGAGAGTACCTTGAACAAATCCTCGACGCGTCAGATTCCGTTTGGGTTGCATATGATAAATCCTGATTTAAGAGTTAGATCGGAAGGAGAAAAGCAGGGGCAGCCAATGATCCGAGTACTGCTTGAACCCTATACGCTCAGCAGCCTCGACCATCTTTCGGCCGAACACTCAGCATAATCTGACTCGCCACGTCTGTACCAGTCACGGCAGAATTCCCGGCAAAAGTTCGCCACAAAATCCTTTAAAAATGCAAAATCAGCTCCTATTCTTCAAACGCAGTCCCGTACTTTTGCCAAAAATCATGTGCAGAATTTCAACCTATGAACCAACGTCACTTGTAGCATGCTTTTCCGGATAAACTTCGCAGCCACAACCTCGACACCGTCCCCCTCTTCGTGACCATGGATTCCGATCACTCCGCGACGCCCACTAAACAACGTGCCGCGCAATCGATCAAGAAGCATTAGAAGCAGGAACAAATGAAATGGCTGCATATCAACCACGCCGCCTCATTGAACAAATGGTTGCAGACCTTTGAAAAACGAATCCGCTAGTAGGCAAGCAAACGAGTTCCTCACATCTGCAACACAGGCTTACTTACCCGCCTCCAAAGCTAAATTACTCAGTTTCCTATGACGCATCTCGACAATAGCTCTAATTCCTCCCTACCCGGGTTTACCCCAGAGAAGTAAGGGAAGTCGTTCACTTGACTTTGGGACTATTTCACGAGAGTTAGCTCGGTCTCACTTGCAATGATCTTAACTGCATTTCTTCTCCGTCCGCCTGTATCAAGTCCGCGATCACAGATTCCAGCTCAAGCTTTCGCCGCAAGTCTTCCTGCTCCCATGCCTGAATAAAATCGCATTGGCTTTGCTGTGGTGAAAGCAATAGTGGTAGAGGCTCATCCCAATCTGCAAAGCACTCATCGGCTTTCGCGTCACTTTCCTCGACCACACCACCATGGGGCATGAATACCCTGCGAGGCACAAGCTCAAGTTGCATCTCCCCCTCACCATTATCGCCACCACCGCCTGTTTGCACCAATTCATTAAGGACGGTGACGCAATCAAGCGTTGACATGAAGCCATCCCCGTTGACATCGTACAAACTATCGAGGCTGTCCGCCGAACCAGAGAAGAAATAGCGACCGTCAACACCGACGAAATCCACTATGGCCAGCTGATTGATAATCAAGAGCGCATCCAGCGGCGAGGTCCTTGCGTCAAGGTTCACATCAGTTGGCATAATGCTGTTGTGCCAACCTTGAAGCTCACCGTTGAGCCAAATTTCATTAATGCCATCAGACGCAGAAATGAAGTCATCATCATTTTCATGGTGAATCGTGTCATCATGCACTCCGGTCACTATCCAATTCATGCCACCAGCATCATGAATCACATTCAGTCCATCACCTGCATCGATTTTATCTCGACCTGCCCCGGTGCGAATCTCATCACTGCCTGCGCCTGTGGTGATGAAATTACTCCCCTGTAAATCCGTAATCGTTGCCTCCGATTCATCGATGCTGATCCAATCATCTCCTTTGTCACCATTCACTAACACTTGATGACTGGCCATGCCATTAACGAGCAGGCTGTCATCACCAGCCAACAACTCGAAGACGAGCTCTCGATAGTTGCCCGCAGCAAAACGATGCCGCAAGCGTTCTGCTCCGTTCCAAACTCCATCCACTTGGATTTCGTTGGCACTCAACCCCACGAACCAATCATCCTCACCGGCTGTACCCAATAACAACAGCCGGTCTTTGGGGAAAGCGAGGGAATCAAATTCCAGTTGCTGGACTTGTTCGGGGGAGATTCCCTCCACTGAGTTCTGCAATAACACTTTTTCAAGATCACCGTGGTCGATTTGCAGATCACCTGCATGCACAGTACCGTCGACCATCCACACGGGAGCGCCTAGACCATCAACCAGAAGCTGATCACTATCTTCCCCACCCACTACATTCACTGCGAGGCCTGAACCGCCACCAAAAGCGGCCAAGTCAAACTGATCAACCCCGCCGTTACCATGCATTTCCAAGGATTTCAAGACACTCAGTTCCTGAGCCTGGAAAGCATCATCTCCCGCGCCGAACCTCATCACGACGGACTGCACCTCACCAAGCTGCACTTCTGCAACATCAGCATTCAGATGATCCTGTAAAACAGCATAGGCCCTACCTGTACTCGATCTCGTATCGTCGAGGTGCAGGATTCCGAACTGGCTCAGTTCTACCGCAAGTGGGTTTCCAGCAACTCCAAGCAAATCGGTGATGGTCAATTGCACCGAATCATTCTGGCCATCAGATATCAATTGAAGCGGACCACCGCTGATCGCCCCGAGCAATCGCATTCGATGCGATTCGCCGGCATCAAGTATCGCCGCGCCTCCAGACAGGGTGACGCCAGTTGAACTTTCAAGGATGGATCCGGCTTCAGCTATCAGGTTTTTGTCGGCATGCAACTGGACTGCACCTTGGCTGGAACGCAGGTGGGCATCGGCGAAGAAGTGCAGCACGCCCGAGCTACCTTCGGTGCGGAAATTAATGTCTGCCTCAGCCATGACCGGTGCGTCAAACGTGACAGTCGAATTCGCCAAAAGCTGAATGCTTCCCCCCGCCTGTAATGGATCCGCGATCAACAGTTCACCGATCTGTCTAACATTGATGTCGCCGATGACTGCCTTTGCGGAAAGCTGCGAAACCTGAAGTTGCAATACATCATTGAGCTCGCCAATATTCTTCAGGCTCATGACGCCAAGTACTTCGGCTGTCACGTGGGGCGTGTCACTGTCAGACGCCGAGTTCTCATTACCGAGAATGCCGATAGCATCTCCGGTCGACGAAACGTCAGATGTCAAAACCGAACCAGCGGGGGCATTAAGTTGCACAACACCATCACTGGTCGCCGAATCGACCAACAAATCACCACTGATTTGGGTCAAGTAAACCCCATTAGGTGCGGTAGTTTGAACGCCACCGAGAACAAGAATCAAAATCGGGTTCTGAGACGCCCCGATTTGAGACCCCGCATTCATTGTCAATTCATTCGTTTCGAGTGAAGGGGCACCGTATGCAAAACTGAATCCAGAAACTTCCTGACTCGAAGCTTGTCCATTTCCTTGAGCAGCGAACCCTACCCGTGCTTGATTCGTCCCAACCACTTTGAGCAGATCAAGGCCCAGCAACTCAAAAGTAAAAGAGCTTTGTGCGTTGGTCAAAGTCACTGAAGCTGTTCGCGTTAATCCCTCATAAATCATCAAGACCTCAATCGGATCGCCTGACGAGATCCCAAGCTCATCAGGAACTGGGATCGATTTTGTGTCGCCATCGTACGTGGCGCTGATTGCGTGAGACGTTGAACAACTCTCGCATTGATTATCAATCACTAACGCAAAGGAGTTCGGGACAGATGCGTCACCCGCCTCAGTCAACGTCACGACATCGGCATCAGAAGAGGCCAGCACAAAAGCTAAATTCGAATCGAAGCCAGAATTTTTGTAAACAAAACTAGAGATGAATCGGTTTTCGATCGTAACCAGCGTATCAAGCTGAGTTGCTGCTTTGCTGTACCCATTCTCTGTCGCCCCAGATGGCGCGGCATCATTCTGCAAAATCAGCGTATCATCAGAAAAAGCTACGGATCCCTGAACGGAATCGTTGGTCCAACCGTTACCCGAGCCATCGGGGCCAAAGCCGGCAATGGAGCCTTTGAAGAAGTTTTCAACCGAAAAGATATTGGCATTTGGGGCATCAATCGTAGCATCGCCTCCGGCATAAATTGCGTTCAGACGCAGGTTGTTGCTGGAACGATGTGTTAAGTAGAGATCGTCTGTCGCAAAGACATCCAAGTGGCCGCCAACCTGCGCATTCAACGGGTTCGATTGCATACCGATCGCCCCCCCTGCAACCAAACGCACATCACCTGCAACAACACCGGATGAACGCGTAATTTTGACATCATCAAGGAACGCCGTTTGGTCGACTGACGTAGCATCAATACCAGTGAACGTCAGGGTATGTTGACCAGTGTACTCCCAACCACCAAATCCACTGATCACAGGGGAACCGCTTTGGTCTCCTAGAAACAGCTTGAAGTCAGTTACCGCTTGAACCGATGTGGCACCACCATCTCCGCCTGTAAACCCGATGTAGGCGTTCTCGTCAATCAGCGTCGCAAGGTCAATTCCATTGTAGGTGCGAGAAAAACTGGTCTGTTGGACCGCGTCGGTCAGTGTTTCCGTTACCGTCTGCTGCTCCATATCAAAGACCAATTGAACCTCGATTGGATCACCACTATTGAAATTAATTGCATCTGTCGGCAAGTAGATTTCAGAGGTATTCGTGGTAACAAAGTTAGAACCTCGCTGATGGCCATCGTAAAGATTGATCTGATAGGCAGCTGTGGGTCCTGTGATCCCCACGTAACCGAGTGATCCGCCTGTTGCCCCGAGGGCATCCGTGCCTTCCTTCTGAAACGCGAATGTAACCCCGTCCGCTGCCGCATCCCCGCCAGCCTGGTAAGTGAACTCGACGGTGAACTTTTCGGTATTACTGATCGGCAAGGGTGATTGATACCAGTAGGCACTTGCTTCACTGCCTTTTCCGTCAGTCAATTCCAGTGAGGTTGTCTCAAATACGAAGGGGATCGAAACCGTTTCGTAATTGGTTGATATCGGTGTCTGGGTTGTTAGCACCTGGCCGTTCAGATCGACATTGAAAGTGGGTGCGGGGTAACCTTCTCTCTGGGCAACATCGAATTCCAGTGAATAGGATTGCCCGACAACCAACCCATCAACTTTCTGCGACAGAACACCTTGTTCCTGGATGAATGCGACCTGATTACCAAGCGGTGCGTTCGGATTGTCATGTGTGAAACCACTCCCGTTACCGGATACACCTGACTGACTGCTGAAGGTCCAGTCGGTTGCCGCCGGATTGTAGGTAAAGCCACCGGCCGACTGAACGGGAACCTCAAAACTGCCATTTTTGATCATGCCAGTCGAGAATACAGGGCTGCCCAACGTGAAGTCAGTCGCCGTATAGACCAAGTCTGAGTCTGTATACCCCAAGAGACCATTCACATCGCTGGACCAACCGACTGTCGAAGCCGAGCCACTCAAAGAGGAGTTGAAAAGATTAGCCTCGGCCACCAATTTGACAGTCGTCGATGTATCGGCATACAGAATATTCAGATCGCCTGTCGACTCCGTCAAGTTAATGGAATCTTGCGCGTGTAACTGCGTCAGTCCGTTTTCCGCCAAGTCAACGAATATTGGTTTGTCGATACGGACCAGCACTGCAATTGGCGTTACACCGTCCGGACGACTTCCCGAAGAATAAGCAACCCGTTGACCAAGCGGATTGACACCGATGAATTGCAATTCACCCGCCTGAGTCGCCTGTGTCAAAATCGCTTTTTCTTGGCTCGTCAAGCTGCCCTGCTGAAGATCGGAATAATCAATTTCAATAACATGGAATGGCAATCCAATGCTTCCCGCGGAATTCAAATCCAAGAATGTCGTTTGGATTGCTGGGGTGACGGGACCAATCAGCTCCTCTCCTTTCGGCCCCAGCGCTGCGAGCGATAGCATCGCGAATGAATTACTTAAGTCCGTTGCCCCATAGGTCAATTCGTCCACGACCACTTGTGATGCCGTAAACGTGTAAGCGGGGTCATAGCTTTGGAACTGTGGCAGGCTGGCCCAATTCGAACCGAACACCAGATCGTTTTGGAAAACATCAACACTGTTTTGATAAAGCAAATTACCGTACTCTTGCACTTGCGAAACGGTTGCATTTATCTGCGTGTCACTGCCTGCCTGGTCGGTGTAGTAAAGATCCGCAAGCGGCTGATAGTAAACGAGCCCATCTTGATTAAGGACAAAGGTTTCAGAGGATTGATCGTAACTTCCCCTTGACGGCAGCAGTGTCCAATATTGCAAATAGCTTTGTGCGACTGAGGCCTCGAAAGCCGTAACTGTGATCTCAGCAGTATTTTGTTGGGAATTCTTGATCTGCTCGATCAAGTTGACGGCATCTTCAGGACTTAATTGATTGAGTTGGAAAACATCAGAAGTATTTCCATCGGTAATATTGCCACCCAAAGTGACAATCGAAACCACGCCCACTGACGAACTCGTCGTTACTGAGAGCAAGCGAAGGTCACCTTCGGGCTGAACCAGGTAGATTTCTCCTGCAGCTGCAGCCGTCAACAATCCGTCCGTTACCGTCCCAGATTCGAGCTGTTTGGTTTCGGTCTGGATCGTCAGCGGTTCAGCCTGAGTTCCGATATTTCCGGTTTCTGTCTGCAGAGAAATATTATCGCCCGCAATCATTGCATCACCACCACCAGCGGCAAAATTCCCTATCGCTGCCACTTCAATCGGGCCATTTGCTGTAACTATCTTCCCGACAACCAAATCAGTCTGTGATGCTAGAAAAACGCCACTGGCCGCAGTGGCATTGGTCGGACTTGCGGAATCCATGCTGATATGAATCGGTGAATCCTCCTGCCCAATGCTGCCAGTGTTGGATTGCAAGTCAACTTGAGTCGCTGCGACGATTGCGTTGTATGCCTGAGTTAGGTCATTATTTGCAGACAAACTCACGGCACCTGGGAAAATGATGTTCCCTGCCAACTTCAGTTCGGATTCTGATTCAACGTCAAGACTGCCGTATTGCACGCCAGAGAAATCAATGGAAATCGGATTGGCGGCGGGAACTTGATAAAGGTTTTGCAATAAGATTTCGGTGGGGTACGTCCAGTCCCAAGTGGTTGAAGGGCCGTAATTCCACGCATCCTCATGCGAACTCGCAAACGTCGTCGTTGCTATTTCACTTTGCGTGATGACCGCATTCACACTTTGCAGAAAGTCACTGCTACCCGTGGCAGCATCACCCCAATCAACAACTTGCTGATTATACAAACCGTTCCAGAGACCAAAGTCGCTCAACGTGGTCGAGCCAGTCATTGAGAAATCACTTGCAGATTGAATAGACGTTGCTCCGCCGTCCCCGCCAGTGAAACCAATGTAAGCCTCCGCCCCCAGAACGGAAGTCAAGTCAATATCCTGATAGGTTCTCGTAAACGTATCACCCGTCGTCTTGTCAGCGAGACTTTCCTTCACCGTCTGAGCTTGGGGATCATAGACGAGGGTCACTTCGATGGGGTTGCCGCTGCTGAAATCGACATTTCCAGTAGCCAAATAAGTTCCCGAGGTATTCGTGGTAACAAAATTGGATCCAAGCTGGTGGCCATCGTAGAGATTGATCTGATAGGCCGCGGTCGGTCCCGCGATACCGACGTAGCCTAACCCCCCGCCCGTCTCGCCAATGGCGTTCGCTCCATCATTTTGAAATGCGAAAGTGATGCCATCTGCAGCTTTGTCGCCACTTGCTTGGTAGGTGAACGTAACAGTGAAGATGTCAGTCGTGGGAATGTCGATCTTGGTTGGGTGCCAGTAAGCATTGGCGTCGTCGTTCTTGCCATCCGACAGCAGTACGGTGTGAATCGAGGGAAACGGGTTAGTTGCGACATTTTGGTCACTGCCTGTGGTGGCAGCGCGTCCCCATACCCACGAATCACTGGTTGAAGGATCATCGAGATGGTAGCCACCGCTGTCATTGCCAGTAAATGTTAGCTCCCGTGATATCCAAGCATTTGTCGTCCACTCATATGTCATGCTCGATGAACTGACACTGCCCGCTACGTAGGGCTGACTTGAACCAGGTTGGAAGCTTCCAGAATCACTACTCGATGAATTAACCAAGTTCATGTCGTCTATCGCAGCATTCAAGCCGCCTTGGTAGACACGCACCTCGTTGCCAGGACTGTAAACGTAGGCAGTTGATTGACTGGTAATCGTGTCATTGAACACAACCGTTCCAGATAGTTCCTGATTTGCTGCTGAGATGTTTTCCAGCACCAACGGGAAACTAGTCTGGTTCTGGATATCGACCGCTCCGGGATCACTGTGAACATTGATCTCACCAAAATTTGTTGTGGAAATAATCGCTCCTGTGAAAACGGCCTCTGCCAAACCTGCATTGATGGCAAAGGGGTCAAGGACAATTTGACCGGAAGCAGCGTCGAAGTAGCCGGTGATTCCGGACAAACCGAAGTACGAGTCGAGATCCAGCGTTGCGCTGGAGTCGGAACCATTTTGGTAGCTTTGTTGATAGTCATCGAGTTGCTGCTGCAAGTCGCTGCCAAGCACGAGATTGATGGCTTGATTCACTGCCCCCACATTGATCGGACCATTGATATCCAAGTACTGCGCGGTCACATCCAAAGAACCGGCAGTGATTCCAGTTCCCCCAAGAGATCGACTCTCAGGGTTAGAGACTGAAACAGAGGTTGGGAAGTACGCAGGCACGACGGGGAAGATTCCGCGTCCCGGCGACACATTGTCATTCTGAGGCCCCGTCCCCTGAGTCACATTCAAATTCGAATCAGAGGGATTACCACTTGCTTTCACGCTATAAGTTTGTGCATTGGCCAATGTATCGGCATACCCCAAGCCATCCGTCAGATAGTTCGATCCGGAAATAATGGACGTTGCCCCCGTCCACAGATACGGAATCTCGCTCCCGAAGAAGATAACCCCACTGCCTTGCTGAGTGGCTCCGTAGTTATCCTTAGCTTTTCGTGGATAGTTACTCCCGTAGTTTCCCGGAAAAACATTCGTATTGACGTTGATCGCCTGATCACCGGTGTTGTACAGCCAGCTTGAAAAATCGCTGGAACTGGATCTGCCCGACTGGCCTAAATAGATAACATTGGCTGCGGTCGTCGCAGCAAGATCCGCCGTATAGTCCTGAACATAGGAATTTAGCCCCGGTACGAAGCCGTTTGGATTGGTTGACAAGACCATGTTGTCCAAGAAGACGGTTTCATCCTCACCACTCGGTTCTAAACCGGTCACAGTGAGAAGCCGACTACCATTGGCCTCCCAATTGCCAAAACCCTGAACCAACAACTCTGGGCTGGATTCACTCATGGACAGGGAAAAATTGGTCACGGTTTGCGTCGACGTCGCTCCGCCATCACCTCCAGTAAATCCGATGTAAGCTTCCGCACCAAGCACCGAGCTCAGATCAATATTTTCATACGTTCTTGTGAACGTTTCGTTGGTCGTGGTGTCGGTGAGCTTTTCCGTCACGGTATTCGAATCGACATCGTAGACCAACTGTACCTCAATCGAATTCCCGCTGTTAAAGCTGACCGGATTCGTTGCCAAATATTCGGTTGAAGTATTGGTGGTGACAAAGTTCGATCCTTGGACGTGACCATCGTAAAGATTGATCTGATAAGCCGCAGTGGGGCCAGAGATGCCAACATACCCCAAACCACCACCAACACTACCAATCGCATCGACACCTTCGATCTGAAATGCCAATGCAATTCCGTCCGCTGCTTTGTCGCCCCCCGCTTGGTAAGTGAAGTCAATGGACATCGACCCTGACGTCGGAAATACCACTTGTTCCTGATGCCAGAAAGCGGTTGCCGTGCTTAACACACCATCTGTTAACAGCAGGGAATTCTCATTTGGTGACTCCTTGGCCGGTGCCTGAAATGAACAAGCGTAGGATTCATAGTCAGTCGAGGTTGGGGTGATCTCACAGAGTTCTTGCCCATCCAGGGCAATGGAAATGGTCTGGTTGGGATAGCCGGCCCGCTGAGCAGCATCAAATTGAATGGCATAAGTGGCGCCACCAGTCATACTGGCGATCAACTGACTGAGTTCCCCTGTCTCCTGAACAAAAGCGACTTGTTTGCCCTGAGGAGCATCGGGGTTCCCCGATGTGAACCCACTGTTGTTTGCTGAAACACCAGTAAGTCCGTTGAAATCCCAGGCGGTTCCGGTCGGGTTGTAGACATAGGTCCCCGTTGATGGCGATTCAAAATCGCCATCCTGTACAAGCTGAGTGCCTGCTGTCCAATAGTCCCTGATCTCGCCGCTTGATCCGTAATAGTCCGCTGGCGTATTGATAATGTAGGCAGAATTTGGAGTACTGATGGAGACCGTTTGCGCATTGATTGGCGCGATCTGGACTAAAGCCCCTTTGTCGTTCGTAATTTGCACCGATCCTGCGTCATTGAGCATGCTGTCGTTTATTGCAATCGCGGGCCCCGAAGTGGAATCGCCGACGGGTTGCCCGTAAGATTGCAACACAACGATCGATGGGACACCATCATTCTCAGTAAATGTCATTTCACTGGGCATGGCCCCGCCACCGACGATCGTCACCTTCCCCATATTGAGCGTGTTCGCGATTCCAACTCCGTCAAGCAAAAGATAAGCATCACTTTGATTGGTGATCGATATGTTTGGCAAACTTGCGGTAATATTCCCGCTCCCTTGCAGTTCTGTAGCATGGAGCACCACTTGGCCGCCCACTGCGGCTAAGTCGGTCAGCGTAATTGCGGGAACCGTTTGCTTCGAAATTGATGATTCCAAAATGACCCTCGACGTTTCGTCGAGGCCATCAAGTAACTGCGTTGCATCGTACGAGGAGTCATAGCTCACCTTGAAGGGCAGGAACGCGCCTGGTGCGGTGAACTCTATGTCTATTTCGGATGATGTTGGATCTGTTCCTGGAAAGACATCCGCTGTCGTAAGAGTGGTTTGATCACTTGAAATTGATTGATCGGATGAACCATTAACGCCTATTTTTTGGCCCGCCTCGGGGATCTCGATCGTGAGTTGGTTCGTATTTCCAGCGGTTACGTCGCCATCGATTGTGACGCTGTTGTTTTCCGTCAAACCATCGCTTCCCTGATGAACTTTACCTTTAGCCCCATCGATGTTGGCGAAGGTGTACCACGACGCATTGTTGATACCGGGAACGGCTCCGAGTTCGACGTCTGAGTGACTGATAATCGAAGTATCTGGATCAATGGTAACGGAGTTATTGACCGTCGCACTGGCATCGGCAGTGGTGGTGGGAATCTCCAACAGGCCAGCGCAGCGGGCGGTCACCACCGCATAGACATCCATCAGACTGCCTTGTTGCTCCACCGGGTTGTAACCCGCGGTGACGACGATATCACGACCGGCATACAGCTTTGAATTGCTGCCAATCGACACCGTTTGCGTAGAATCCATTTTGTTACTGGAATCACTGTTACTTCCGCCAGCCAATCCAAACGTGTAGGAATCTGCATTACTGGTAGTCTCGCTATAACTTCGAGTTCCGATGCCGATTTCGCCTTGGGGTGCGATCATCTCGACATCGGATCCGAGGCTGATGGTGTTGTTCAAATTGGAGTCCAGGATCGACTGAACTCCCGCACCATTGACAGCACCCCCAGTCCCCAAATGAGTCAACTGGGTCGATTGCCAATCGTTGGTGGATCTAACCTGAATATTTCCTTTATCCATGGCGTGAATCGACACGTAATCGTTCAGTTCGATGGTTGAACTTCCAGTGGTAGTGGAATTGGCAGTCCCACCAAATCCCGAGATACCGCCACCGGCACCAACTCGCGCCATAAAGCCAGCCGCATTTTTGCTGTTACCATCACCAATCCCCAGCAGTGTATTGGACGCTGAGATATCAACCGTGCCCGAGGCTTGAATGGTCGTGTCCAACTCGGTCGCGTCAGGGGCACCAATACTCAGTGTCAAAGCTGGCTCGGAGGTGTTATACGATCTTGCAGCGGAACCGCCGATCGCGGTGGCGTAAACAGAATTTGCATTCGTTGAATAGATGGTCTCAATACTGCCCGAGATGGTGGTTGGCCCAGAGGAGGTTAATTCCATGCTCTTGATCGTCAGTGCGACGTTGGGAGAATTCGTGCTGGTTGCTTTGGCAGCGTCACCCCCAACCAACGAACCTGACCCCGATTTAGACTGAGTGTTGTTCTCTGTGGTCGCGCTGATCTCAAACGACGCCGTTCCCTCGACATCGAGGTTAACGTCCGAGACCTGCAAAGAAACGCTGGGCGATACATTGCTATTCACTTTGAAAAACCCAACGCCCATCACCGACGCGCTAATGTCTTCACCCTGTCCTCCAGAGCCACTGGTCCTCGCCGTTGCAGTATTAGTCGAACTCGATGTCACGACCAGATTCCCGTCAATCGTCCATTGCTGATTTTGACCTTGGAAAATGGTGGTCACGGACTCGGCAACGGTCACGTTATGATTTTCGCCAGTGCCAGCCAAGCCACCAACCGTCACCGACATTCCCTCCGAAGTAATACTTTGGTCGGCGGAGGCAATCACATTAAGATCGTTCACTTCAATAGCCCCGTTGGTATCAAGACTCGCTGCCGTTGATCCTGCACGCTTGGCATCCGAGTTGAATACACCGACCGAACCGAGACCTAGTGAACCACCAAAAATTTCCGCCAGCAATTTCTCGTTACTCTCTGCTTGAATTTTCAAGTCACCAGAGGCGTGACCCGGCATCGCAGTGACGGTGGATCCATCTCCCAAGGATGCAGCAACTTCTGCATTGCTGGTAATGTTTGATTTCCCACCCGCCCCGGACGCACCAATACTGATCGACAATGACGTGGCTACCACATCGGTTGTCAACTGAACCTTATCAGTCGCAATGATTTCAATGGGTGCACCGTTGCCGCCTGTTTCGATTGCCGAATCCTCGATTTCCGCGACGATTTGATCGTTGTTAATGATCTCTGCGAGTGAAATTCCGATGGAGGCACCAAACCATCCAAGTGATGCCGCCGCTGTTCCAACTGTTATGTCACTGCTACCTGTATCCGCTGCCGTGACACTCAAGCCATCAGCTCCCCCGACCGTCAAATCAGAAACTCCATTGACTGCGGATTTAATAATATTATTGGTGGTGATTGTCGAAGAGGCCCCCGATCCAGCCCCAGCCGCGCTTGCAAAATCAGGCGCAATGGCAACACTTACCGCAACAGCAATCGCGGTGTTCACAATTTGTTGATCACAGGCTGCCGCGACGGTGATTCCTGTTCCCGCGCTAACGCTGGAATCGTTTGCAGTTAACGAACTGTCGACCAGAGTATCATCAGTGTGGGGTTGCTCTCCAATCCAAGCGAGGACCAAATTGGCAACCGTCACTTTGTTAGTTACGGCACTGGGGGCGAGCGAGACGCTCGCCCCGCTTCCATAGGAAACCTGCAAGCTGCCTGAACCACTACTGGTCGTCATACTTGATTGATCATCCGCCCTGACGGTGATCGTTTCTCTGATCTCGACATCGCTGTCTACGATGCCAGCCAACACCTCATCGGATTGCTCCGCTTGCAGAAAAGCGCCAGAGAAACCAAAAGCAGCGCCAAACATCGAGGTAGAGACAGCAACTGAAACGGCAACACCAAAAGCGATGGTTTCAATTTCTGGTACATGAGAGGCCACGATTTCCAAATTTTCTGCGACGACAGTAGAGTTGTTTGCAATCGTCGCACTGGTCTCATTTGATGAAGCAAACGAGTTCTCAGCGCCACCAACGGCAATATCAACGGAGGTCCCTGTCAATGTAACGCTTTCAGAAACAGACGCCCCTCCAGCATCTGTGGCCACGGTTAACTGATTGGTTGCCAAGACTTCGACTGTCGATGTCGATTCACTTGCAGAAGTCTGTTGATTGATACTTGAATTCGTCGTGATTGTCGCTTGAGTATCAATTTTCAAGTCAGTGACGACGACCGCGCCATTAACAACGATTCCCGCTGAGAATTCACTATCGGCAGAATTCTCGCCTTGCGCGCTTCCGGCGATTGCCAAGGCACGAAGGCTCTGTTCGCCGACTTGGGACTCGGCCAGATCCTGGCTCGGCACAACTGACGCAGTTTGCTCACTCAGCGCGCCGGTGAAAGCACGGACCGTCAGATTACCCACACGATTAATCGCGGAATTGGAAACCTGAGCTAACGTCGGGAATGCTATCCCATCCGTGTCTTGAGGGCCCAAACGCGTCACCACCACCGCGGCGCCGACACCGATACCCAGTTGAGTCTCTTTCGTCGACAGCGGCTTGCCAAACTCCAGTGAGAAATAACCAGCGAATGAATCCAGATAGGGTGCCAATACCGCAACGACGCTCATTGGATCGTCGGTAGTCGCATTCTCAATCGTGCTTCCAGTAATCTGAGCCGTTGTTTTTGGCGACACATAATTTGTTGCCCACATTCCGCCAATGTCGATGGCAAGCCCTGCAGGCACCGTTACATTTACGCCTGCGCTCAGGACACGGCTTGATGTAAAGTCCTCTGCCATGACATCAAACACACCTTCACTCTGATTCAAGGTGCTATCAACAACCTGTGCCGTGGTGATATTATCGACTTGATTCCAAACCGCGCTCATGCCGACACCGACTGCTGTTTTCGCTTTTGGTTTCTCACTGCGGCGATCGTAAGTGACTGCCGCCGTTCCAGCACCTCCCCAAATTTGATCAAGCTGTAGAGCACTCAGGCTGACTTCGCCCAGGCTTTCGCTCTGAATGACATCAGTGATCGAGGTAATGGTTGTATTCGTGATTTCGTTGACCACCACCGAACCAGCGATTTGCAGATCTGAGCCTTTCGGTATCTGGACCTGCAGACCGGCTGCGCAGGTACCAATCCGCTTTTCATTACGTGCTTGCAGGTCAATGCTCAAGTATTCGATTGTCGCATTTTCGAGCATAACAGTGACGCCAGCTTGGTACTCTGCCACGGAAGCCGAGCCTGCAATTCCTGCCTTCGCTCCCGCCTTGCCACGTGCAATCGAAATCGTCGCTTGACCGCCAAGTGCGTTCAAAATCGATTCGTTCTTTGCCGAAATTTCCAGCAAGCTCTGTTCAGTACCCTCATTATCAATTCCAGAAATGGTGCCTGGACTATTGAGATACGCCTGAGTCTGGTCATCGACGAAGGCACCGGAAAAGTCTCCTGAGATGCCAAGCCCCCACTTCCCTTCGATACTTGATGCTCCGCTAACGCCGTCGTCCGCAGGCACGTTGTTTTTGCCGTCTCCACCAATGGACGAATTACGGCTGGCCGAAATCGCCCCAACGAGCGCCATTGGCATGATCGTTCCGTCAATCGACGCATCGATCGTGAAATCACCGCCTGCCTGTTTTCGATTGGTCGACTTGGGCATGCCACCGGCGGATCTTGATCCAACGCCGGCTGCGGCGTCTCGATTCAATTCGATCACAGAGGCGCTGACCCCAATACCCTTGGTTGCACCCAGCATCACCGCACCGCTAATCGCCCATAGATCGCTACTGTCAGCTGCCTCCACCACCACGTCACCGACCGTTCCGCTGATCGGTGTCAGTTCAATGGGAAGGTTCTCGGAGTTGAGTTCGGCATACGTGAACTGACCACGGTCAGCATCGTTTTCCTCATTCTCGCCCATCAGCAGGTATGTCGTGCTAGCCTCGACTCCGAAGCCAGAGCTACTTCCAGCCGATTGACTGATTTCAAGCAGCTCAGTCGCGGTTTCAGCCTGAACAGACAAACCAACGTTGTCTTCGCCACTACCGTAAGTCACATTTGTGGAAGTGTTTTCAGGTGTATTACCATCTGGATCTACGCCACCGAGCAAAGCTTGAGTTTGCTCCGCGATGATCACAACGTTAGCCGACCCACCGAACGCATTACGACTCGATTTTTTAAATGGCAGAATGTTGTTTGCGAGATCCGCTGTGCCAAGTGTGAGCAGGTTCAAGCCGATGTAAAGCTGTCCGGCGATTCCCCACTGCGTCATGTCACTTTTGGCATCAATAGAGACGCCATTGGTTTGTTCTAATTCGCCGAGGTCAGCCGTCTGAAGGATCGTTTCCGTCGCGGTGTCATACCAGAAAAAACCGGAAGTGTTCTGATTGATCTGCGCACCATCTGCAATCTGAGCGAGATTGCGATTGGTGATATCCTCAACAATGACGCTTCCCGTCAGGATCCAATCCAGTCTTTTCGAGTCTTCGCTACCGACCCCTTTGATACCAACGTTGGTCGAGGTATTAAAGAACCAGGACTCGACCGCGTTGACAGTCGGATTCAAGGCCAAGCTTTTGATGATACCATAAGCTTCATCCCAGCCACCGCCGCCAGCCCCGGGAATCGAGTCGCGGCGAGGGTAGGTGATCTCGGAAGCGACTTCGACCCCTTCGGTACCAGTCACCTCGGCATCGGATTCAATCACAGCTTGGCTGGCATTGTTTAAACTTGCCACTACCGTCGCTACTGCCACCGCACTACTTTTGCTGTAATCTATCGCACCTTCTGCATTTGAACTTCGTTTCGCCAAACCGGCATTTGCGGAAGCGTGGATTTTTTCAGTCAGTTCACTCTTTACAGCGACATTACCTTTGGCCCCGATCGTGGCTGTATTTCCAACGACTGATTGAACATCGTTGTTGACATCCAAGATTGACACACCGAACGTTGCGGAGAATCGATTGACTTTATCTGCAAGATGCTCGGGAGTTCTCTCGCTGATCTCATGATCAATGGCGCTGGGTCCCTTAGCTTTCTCTTTCGAGAACCACCTGGACTTGGCCGACTTGGCACCGTCGGTGTAGTAGCCCAGCATTGGACGACCACCGATCCCAGCGGAAGCAGTCACCGAGTCCCCTGATTCCAACTCCGTATTGATCTCCAGCTCCAAAGCTTCGGGGATGACGGTAAGCGATTCCTCCGCCCCCGTCATGATCGTGGATGGACCGGTTCTCAGATCGAGCGAGGAAGAGAGCGACAGCAGAACAGGTGGGTTTGCCATCGCATCGGCTGCGCTACCGGCTAAACCCAGAATAAGCATGTCAGCATCCAAAGCTTGTGGATTGACCACCGCATAGTAGGTCTGGCCATCCAGCAGCCCGAGGCTTGGAAGATCCCAAGAATCATGGAACGTCAGGGCATCACCAGTTTCGATGGGTTGCGCCAAGCCAATAATCACCCACGGCTCAGCTTCCGTCCCTCGGCCAAACACCTCAGCACTTAGGCGTGGTGAAGACGCACGCAGCACATCCGTCAGCTCCGCAGCCGTCGCATCGTAAGCGATCGGATTCGATTCCATTGCCTCCCCGTCGACGGAAAACGTCAAAGTGAATGTGCCGCCGTCTGCTTCCGTAGACACCACGTTGGCAGCATAGGATGTAG